>NZ_JAAAHR010000040.1:0-56743 GCF_009908215.1 Nonomuraea sp. K271
CCTCTCCCTTCACGGTGAAGGGGATCTCCCCCTCGATGGGGTGGCCGTCGGAGGAGACGACCCGCCAGGCGATCACGTACGAGCCGGGCGCGAGCGGCTCGGGCACGGCGGCGGACACCTTCGGCCCGTCGGTCTCCGGCTCGCCGAGCGTGATCTGTCCGCCGGCCGCGTCGTGCAGCACGATGAACGGGAACTTGACGCTCGCGGTGTATTCGAGCTCGATCTCCTCGACCGAGGACACCTCGGCGTCCTTGGCGGGCGAACTGCTTTTGAGCTTGTCGTGGGCGTGGGCGGGCGCGGCGGGAAGGGCGAGGACGAGCAGGCAGGCGAGCGCCGCGAGCGCCGCCTTGCGGATGCGTGGCGCGCGGACGGTGAGTGGCGGGAGTGTCATGACAGGTCTCCGGAAAGGTCTCCCGGACGGCCGCGCCCGTGGCGCCGGCGTCCAGGATGCTGGCAGGGCGGCGAGCGTCAGCGCGGACGCTGGTGCTCGCGGGGCGGGCCGCGCCTGCTGACCGTTCCTGAGACGGTCTCTCCCGCGTACGCGGGGAGGACGGGGGTGGCCGGCGGCCATGACGGCAGGGCGACCTCCACGGGGGCGACGACGAGCAGCCCGATGGCCGGCGGCGGCGTGGCGTACAGGCGGATCACGAGCCACAACGCGCGTTCGCCGCGGTGCAGCCACCACGCCGTCAGCGCCGCCACCGTGAGATGGACCAGCGCCATGCCGGGCCCCGGGTGCGCGTGCGCGAACTCCGGCGCGGGAGCGGGGGCCAGCCGGTCGAAGAGCTGGTGGAGCAGCAGCTGGGTGCCCGCGGTCGCGGCGAGCACGGCGACGGGACCACGCTCGCGCCCGTCGATCAGGTAGGCCAGGCCGAGCGCCGCCAGCACCGCGGCGCCGTAGACCGGCAACGGCACCGGCCCGCCGCCCGCCAGCGCGTGCCCGCCCGCCGACACCGCGCCGCAGACGGCCGCGAACACGACCGCGCGCGCGAGCCGCAGCCCGGACGCCGCCGAAGGCGCGGATGATGACGGAGGGGACACAGCCGCCATCCTTACACAGAGACCGCCCGGTCCCGCTTTCCGCCGCCCGGCGGTTCACGGTCCCGGCCGTCACGTGTCCGGCGCCTCACGGGCGCCGTCACGTCGTGGGGGCCTCGCGCAGTTGCCGGCCCACCTCGTGCAGGTGGCGCAGCGCCTGCCCCCACGACTGGAACAGGCCGCACTCGACGTAGTCGATGCCGAGCGACTCGCAGTATTCCCTGACGATGGGCTGCGCCCTGCGCAGGTTCGCGGTGGGCATGCTCGGGAACAGGTGGTGCTCGATCTGGTAGTTCAGGCCGCCGAGCGCGGTGTTGACCAGGCGGCCGCCGCGCACGTTGCGTGAGGTCAGCACCTGGCGCCGCAGGAAGTCGAGCTCGTCCTCGGCGGTGAGCACCGGCATGCCCTTGTGGTTGGGCGCGAACGTGCAGCCCAGGTAGACGCCGTAGCAGGCCTGGTGCACGATGAGGAACGTCAGCGCCAGGCCGGGCGGCAGCACGAGGAACAGCACGCCGGCGTACGCCAGCACGTGGGCGCTCAGCAGCAGCCCTTCGAGCGTCCTGTTCTTCAGCGACTTCCTGCGCAGCGCGCGGAAGCTCGACACCTTGAGGTTGAGCCCTTCGAGGGTGAGCAGCGGGAAGAACAGGAGCGCCTGCCAGCGGCCCACGAACCTGGGCAGCCCGCGGCTGGCCTCGGCCTGCCTCTCCGACCAGACGAGGAAGTCGGGCGAGACGTCGGGGTCGCGGTCCTCGTGGTTGGGGTTGGCGTGGTGGCGGGTGTGCTTGTCCATCCACCAGCCGTAGCTGAGCCCGATGGCCAGGTTGCCGGTGATCAGCCCGGCGATTCTGCTGATGCGCCGCGAACGGGAGATCTGCCCGTGCGCCAGGTCGTGGGCCAGCAGGGTGACCTGCCCGAACGTCACGGCCATGAGGACGGCGACGGCCAGTTGCCACCACGAGTCGCCGACCCAGGCGAACAGCGCCCAGCTTGCCGCGAACAGGGCGACGACCATGGTGATCCTGGCCGCGTAGTAGCCAGGCCGCTTCCTCAGCAGGCCCTCCTGCGCGATACGGCGCGACAGCCTGGCGAAGTCGCTTCCTCTCTCTCCTGATGGCCGGGCACGGGACGTGTCCACCACAGTCAAAGTCTTCTCCGATGCTGATGCGTCGTATGTGGAATACCTACAGCATCGCTGACAACTCGACCGGATGTGACTCCCGCTGTCACCCTTCCTGAGGGTAGGGCAGGCCCTACCACGGACGCCGGATCGACGCCCCCGCCGCCTGGGCATGGGCTGCCGTCACCTTCGGGGTGGGGCGGGCGGCGGGGACGCCCGGCTCATATGCCCGGCTCAGATCGGTTGCAGGGCGGGCACCTCCTCGGGCGCGGCGGCGTCGCCGTGGACGTGCAGGTCGGGGCGGAAGGCCGTGAGGTAGGCGGTCCGGTCGCGGAAGGTGGCGGCCAGCGCGTCACCGTAGTCGATCAGCTCCCTGTGGGCGTGCCTGCGGGGCTCGTAGCGGGCGTGGAGGAGCCGGTCGAGCAGGTCGTGGTCGCCGCCGGCCGCGCAGATGACGTCGGCCAGGATCTCGGCGTCGTGCAGCGTGTAGCTCATGCCCATGCCCGTCATCGGGTGGCAGGCGAAGGCGGCCGAGCCGAGGAGCGCGGCGTTGCCCTTGTGGTAACCGGCCACGCGCAGCGACGACACCTTGATCCGCTGCCAGGTGGCGGGCTGCAGGACGTCGAAGGCGTCCGAGCTGTCGGTGACGAACCTCTTCAGCGTGTCGATGAGGAGGGGGATGCCGTCCTGGAAGATCTCCTTGTCGTCCTCGGGCGGCAGGCCGACGAACACCCTGGCCTGGTCCCTGTTGAGCGGGTAGAAGTAGGCCAGCCAGCCCTCGGAGCTGAAGTAGAGCCGGTTGCGCTGGGCGACGCTGGCGGTCAGCGGCACGGTGGCCACCCGCATCAGCAGCCGCTCGTACGGCATCGTCTGCTGCTCGATGTCGAGCGCCCTGCGTACGGCGGACTTGGTGCCGTCGGCGCCGATCACGACGCCGGCCCTCAGCGTGCGGCCGTCGGAGAGCGTCAACTCCTCCACCCGGCCGTCGCCGGTCGCGACGTCGTCGATGCTCGTGTCGAACCGGAACTCGACGCCCTCCATGGCGCAGGAGGTGTAGATGAGCTCCACCAGTTCGCGGTAGGGGCGGATGATGAAGCCGCCGTCGGGGAAGCGGCATTCCCTGATGGGGTCGCCGTCGTGGTAGTAGCGGATGGTGTTACGCCTGAGGCCATGGCGTTCGACGAGGTCCGCCAGCCCGTGCCGGGCGAGCACGCGCCGGCCGGGGGGCTTGAGGAAGTCGGCGCCCGCGCTCGGGACCGAGGGTCCCTGCTCGATGACGACGACGTGCTGCCCGCGGCGGCCCAGTAACAGGGCGAGGAAGCAGCCGCCGAGTCCGGCGCCGACGATGGCCACGTCGCACGATGTGGTTGCCATGACGAGAGCCCTTCTGAATGGTTGAACTAGTTCGTACGCCCGCGGGTTCCGGCGAGCGGGCCTGTCTCGGCCGCCCGCGGCAGCGGGACCCGGCCCATCCGGGTGTCCACGGGGAGACCCTGCTGAGGAGCCGGTGGGGTGGTCGTGGGGGGTGTGCGGGTCTCGACTGGCAGCAGCGCGTCCGCCTCCGCCGCGACGGTGGCGAGGGTCATGCGCAGTTCGAGCAGGAGCTTGCGCGGCACCTTGACCATGACGTCGCCCGGATCGGGGCGCATCTTGGTGATCTTGGTGAGGGCCAGCGCGCCGATCAGCACGGAGATGGCCACGCACAGCGCGAGCGCGCCCGCCAGGCCGGCGAAGGGGCCGGTCATGAAGGGGTGGTCGATGACGATCGACACCACGGCGACCCCCACGGCGCCGCCGACCATGCGCGCCATGGTCGCCGAGCCGACGGCGGAGGCGTACTGGTGGGGGCTGGCGGCGAGGGTCGTGGCGACGGAGGTGCCGGGGGCGAGCGCGCCGACGCCGACCCCGACCACGACGCTGGCGATCAGGCCCCACACGGTGGGCCCCGACTGCACCAGCACGAGGACGCAGGCGCCGCCGCAGAGCAGCGAGCCCGCGTAGATCAGCCCGTAGGGGCCGATGCGCCTGACGAGCCGTCCGGCCAGGAAGCTCGACACGACGACGGCCACCGACGTGGGCGTCAGCCACATGGCCACTTCCAGCATGGGGTAGCCGAGGTGCAGGAGGTAGAGCGGCTGCACGGTCAGCAGCCCGTACGACAGCGCGCCGAAGCCCCAGGTCGCCAGCCAGCCCCAGACGAAGCGGGGCCGCCGCCACAGGGCCAGGTCGATCGCCGGGAGCCGGTGGCGCCTGGCCTGCGCGAGCGCGCCGCCCAGCAGGGCGACCGCGGCGAGCGTCAGCCACAGTACGTCCATGCCCCAGGCCATCGCCTTGGAGATGGCCAGTACGACGACCGCGATGCCGCCCGCGAGCAGCCAGGCGCCCAGCACGTCGGGAACCCCCTTGGCGCCGGACCTCTTGCCGGACGGGAGCCAGGCGCAGGCGATCAGCAGCGCGATGCCGATGACGACGTCGGGAATGAACAGCGCCCGCCAGCCGACGGAGGCGGCCAGCCAGCCGCCGCCCGCCTGCATGAGCAGGCAGCCGAGGCCGGACGCGGAGCTCCACAACGCGATCGCGCCGCGCCGCTCCGATTCCGGCAGCTCTCCCAGCAGCAGCCCCAGGCTGGCGGGGATCATCGCGGCCGCTCCCGCGCCTTGGACCGCCCGCGCCGCCAGCACGTACGACCAGGGCTCCACGGCGACGGCGGCGATGCCGCCCAGCACGAACACGACGAGGCCGACGGCCAGCACCCGCCGGCGGCCGAACAGGTCGGCCCACCGGCCGGCGGTGGCCAGCAGCGCCGCGATCGGGATGAACGCCGCGCTGGTCAGCCAGACCAGGTCACCGAGCGGCATGCCCGCGCCGGCGGGCGTGTACCGCAGCACTCCGACTGCCAGGGTGGTGGCCGTGGTGTCGGCCATCACCGTCAACATGACACCCGCACCGACCAGCCGCAGCATCACGCCGTGTCGGCGGTCTGCGCCGGCCGTGCTCGATCCCCGGACGGCCGCTGGTGACGAACGCACGTGGTTCCTCCATCTTCACTGTCGATCGTGGATCGCCCCGCCGCCTGGCACACTCCGGCTGTGCGGACGGCGGAGCCTGACGGGTGGGGGTCAGGCGCCGTACCGGCCGGGCGAGAGCAGGCCGTCCGGGTCGAGCGCCGTCTTGAGCCGGTGCAGCATGCCGAGGCTGGCGGTGCTGGTCTCGGACCAGACGTCGGCGGCCGCGTGGTCGATGTCGGAGCGGTAGATGGCGCAGCCGTTGGCCCGCAGGACGCAGCTGCCGTCGTTGCGGAGCTGGTGCGCCCGGTGCGCGGCGTCGGGCGCCCCGCGTTCGAAGAAGATCTGCATGACACCGTTGGCCATGTGCCTGCTGACCAGGTTCCACTCGACCATGAGGGCGGTGGTGTGGGCGTCGACGGCCGTCTGCAGCGCGGCCAGGACGTGCTCGGTCTTCCGCGCGTGCATCGGCATCAGCGGCAGCAGCGCGAGGAAGCCCATCGGGCCCTCGTCGATCTGGTCGCATGAGGTCACGCCGAGCGCGTTGTGCACGCCCAGGCAGGTGGGGATGCCCTGCGACATGAGCGCTCTGGCGTAGAGCGGGTCGCCGGCGTCCACCTCGGCGGCGTCGATCACCCGCAGCGCCTCGGCGCCCTCCACCTCGATCAGCGCCTTGCGCAGCAGTTCCTCGGCCAGTTCGACCGTGGCGTCGCTGCCCATGAGCGGCCCGAGGATGGTGAACATGCCGGGGTCGACGCCCGCGGGCAGCACCCAGTCGCCGCGGCTCGGCGTGAGCGACAGCTCGCGCACCCGCATCAGCCCCTCGGCCGGGTTGCCGCGGCGCAGGAACCCGGTCATCGCGCCGACCGCGGTGCCGACCTGGTCGCGCGGGATGCGGCCGTGCACGAGGGCGATGGTCTGCGGGCGCGGCACGAGCGAGACGGCCATGGCGGTGACGACGCCGAGGTTGTGCTGGACGAACGAGGACGTCAGGTCGGGCCCGGCGACGCGGCCGTGGTAGCGCCCCGCGGGGTCCAGCCCGCCGGTGGTGACGACACTGCCGTCGGCCAGCACGGCCTCGATCCCGGCGACGTCGTGCACGCGGGAGCGGATGCAGCCGTCGCCGCGGTCGAGCGCGTTGCCGATGACGGAGGTGTCGGCGCACGACGCGGTCACGTTCAGCATCCACGGAGTGCCGCGCAGCACTTCGGCGAGCTGCGCCTGGGTCACTCCCGGCTCGATGACCGCGAAACCGGCCTCCAGGTCGAGGCTGCGTACGCGGTTCATGCCGCTGAGGTCGACGACCAGGTTGTCGTCGGTGACCGGCATGGCCGAGCCCATGCCCCAGTTCCTGCCGGTGCTGATCGGGTAGAGGCGGCGCCTGGCCGTCATGGCCTGGCGTACGAGGGCGCGTACCTCGTCGAGCGTGCGCGGCGTCTCGATGCCCGCCAGGGAGCGAGGCTGGTGTCCCCCGACGTCACGCGACCTCAGCTCCGGTCGCGACAGATCCTGCATGACTCTCCTCAAAGATCAGATATCGCTCGATGGGGGCACACTTCAGGCAGTGTGCTGGAGCAGGTCGTCGATGGAGCCGATGGCCTGGTTGGACATCTCCCTGATCTCGAGCAGCCGCTGCTCCACGTACTCGCCGGACTCGCCGGACTCGCCGGACTCGCCGGACTCGTACGGCTCGTACGGCGGGAAGGTGTCGGGGAGGGTGAGGGGGTGGCGCGGCCCGGTCTGCGAGGGGATGTCGTGCAGGCCGTACGGGTGGCGCCCCACGTGCTCGGGGTCTCGGTGCTCGTGCCTGGCCCGGGCGGGAAGGTGCGGGGGGGTTCGCATGACGGGAGCTCTCCTACCGGATCTGTGTGGGGTTTTCCGGGTGACCGCTCGCCGTTGAGCGGATCGAGGTCAGCGTGCGTCCTCCGCGGGACCGAAGTGGTCGGCCCGTGGAGCGGTGGCCGCGCGGGGCACGCGCGGCACGCCGTGGTTGATGACGCTCGCGGCGATGCGGCGTTCCGCCAGTCCCATGTGGGGACGGCCGACGCCCGGGGTGCTCGGCCGGGCGCCGGCCGAGCCACGGATCATGGTGCTGGCGTGCACCCAGCGGCGCGATTCCGCCAGTACGTCCCGCTGCGCGCGGTGCAGGTCGCGGTGCCGCGTGTACTGCTCGCAGACGGCTCTGGCCAGCACGCGCGCCATGACGAGGTGTTCCTCGCAGGCGCGGGCGACCTTCGCCTCCAGGCCGGCGACCTGGGCGAGGAGCAGTTGCAGGTGAGGCAGTTCCGAGCTGCGCTCGAAACCGGCGAGCTCAGCCAGCCGTTCCGGCCAGCGCAGCCGCCGCTCGATGGAGGCGCAGACGGCCGCGGCCACCTGCGCGGGCGGCTCGTCGTCCGGGTGCTGCCCGTCGAGTTGCACCGCCCGTTGTGCGGTGTGCTCGAAGCCGGCCAGCCGGCGCAGGCCGCTCTGCAGCAGGCGTACGCGGTTGTGCAGGCACGCGGCGCTCCAGCCGAGGACCAGCAGGCGGTCGGCGTCCGCCTCGCAGTGCCAGCCGACCAGCGCCACCTCGCGGGCCATGCGGTGGTGCAGCACCCATGACTCCGGCGCGGCGGCGATGTCCACCGGCGTCTCGATCCACACCTGCAGGCCTCCGGGCGGCAGATCGCCGACGCCGATCCTCATGCCCTCGGGGGCCACCCTGGCGCAGATCCGCTGGACCACGCGCTGCTGCGCGGCCGCCTCCGGCGCCACGGGCACCGGGCCTGGCAGCACGCGCTCTGGGGCCACTTGCGCCCTGGGCTCGATGCTCATGTAGGGCCACCTCCCGACCCGTGGTCTTTCGACCTACGTAAATTCACACTTAATGGTGCCGCCTCGATCGTCGTCATACCGGGGTTTCATGTCAACTGTCACTTTACGAATGGTATGAATCCTCTGGGCTCGTCCCGGCGTGAACCGGCGACTCCCCGCAGGTGAATACCGGGTTGCCGGTGCGGGATGATCTAGAGTCGGTGCCGTTGGCGTACGGGGTGAGAGGCGAGGCCGGTGCTGATGCACACAACCGTGGTCACGGCCTTGTCGGCGGCACTGTCGGCCGTCCTTCCTGTGGCCGTGACGCAGCCTGCGGGGCACGCGCCCGCACAGCCGGGGCCCGGCTACTGCGTGCTACCCGACCAGCCCGCCACGAGCGAGGGTTACCTGATCGCCAGTGCTTCCTCACCCGATCTCGTCCATCCGTTCCCGCGGCCGCCCGCACAGGAGCCGACGGCCTCCGAGCGGCTGGAGTTCGCCGGCTTCCCGAACGTCTCCGTGCTCGGCGTGAGCGGGCGCGGCGGCCCTCCGGAGCGGAAGGCGGTCGTCACCTACACCACGAACGTCGACGAGGTCGTCACGCTGACCAACGCGGCCGTGGTCTCGGACGACGGGGGCGCCACGTTCGGCCCGCCGAGCCGGACGCCGCTGCGCGAGTCGCCCATCGAGTTGCACGACGGCCGCTTCTTCGCCACCGAGTACTATCCGGCCCGGACCGGCCCGCACACGGCCGCTCTGGGCGTACTCACCTCGTCCTCGCTGGACGCCGGCGAGAGCTGGCTGCGGTCGGAGGCGACCCTGACCACGCCGGGCGACCTGCTGCCCGGCGGGGCCGCGCACGGGGCGCCGATCCAGCTCGCCGACGGCACGATCCTGATCTCGGTCTACGCCCGCTACAGCGGCACGGGGGCGTACCAGGCCGAGGTGTACGCCAGCCAGGACGGCGGGACGACGTTCACCCGGCGCGGTGTGATCGCCACGCCGTCCGAGGGGTTCGGCTACACCGAGGCGGCCGTCGCGCAGGCCGTGGACGGCAGCCTGCTGGCGGTGCTCCGCCACGACGGCGGGAAGTACTCCACGCTGCACCAGAGCCGTTCGGCGGACGGCGGCCGCACCTGGTCGCCGGCGCGCGAGTTGCGTTTCTCCGGCCTTTCCCCGGGCGCCGATTGCGTGGTGCGCGGGGTGGCGCCGCGGCTGCTGCTGACCCCGGCCGGGGTGCTCGTGCTGAGCGCGGGGCGGCCGGACAACTGGCTGGCCGTCTCCCCCGACGGGCTCGGCGAGACGTGGCTGGAGCCGCGGGTGACCTACCACAACCGCGACGGCGTCTGGGACACGCACGGATCGTCCGGCTACACCGGCGTGGCCGCCGTCGGCCCGCACCGGCTGATCCAGGTCTTCGACAACTGCAAACTGCCGGGCGTACGGCCTGACGGGCTGCTCAACGAGACGGCCTGCCCGGCGCACGGCCGGTTCGAGCACGGCGGCTGGTACGCGATCAAGCGTCGCCTGTTCACCGTGGCCCCTCCCGGCGCCGGCCTGCTGGACCTGGGGGCGATGCGCCGGCGCGGCGACCTCACGCTCGACACCACGATGAGGTGGACCAGCCGTTACCGGCCGTGGACCCGGCCCGCCGCCGCCTTCGACGGCAGCACGGCCTACTGGTCGGGCGCGGTCGCCGCCGGCCGCGGCCGCTACGTCCTGCGTCTGGACCGGCCCTACACCTTCACCCGGATCGGCCTCAGCCTGCGCCCGGGCCATCCGGCCGGAGCCCGCGTCTACATCTCACGGGACGGCCGGTCGTGGGGCGAGCCCGCGCTCACCGTCACCGGCAGGACCGACTACGCGATGCGCTACTCGGAGCTCCGGCGCACGGGGCGGCACGTCAAGATCGTCACCACGCCGACAAGCGGCTGCGACCCCGAGATCGGCAGCGCGTGCAGCATGCTGAACGAGATCGAGCTGTACGCCGAGCGCTCCAGCCGTGGATCGTGAGCGTGCCGCTCGACTGTCACGCCCCGGCTTGGTCCTTGCCGTGGGTGGGAACGACACCGAGCGTGCGCATGCGACGAACGCCCCACTCCCCCAAGGCGCCGAGCGCCGCGTAGAGGGCGACGCCTTCATCCGTCAGCTCGTATTCGACTCGGGGCGGTGTCTGCTCGAAGACGGTCCGCCGGACGATCCCGTCCGCCTCGAGTTCGCGTAGTTGCTGGGCGAGCACCTTCTCGCTGACGCCGGGGAGGCTGCGGCGCAACTCGCCGAATCGGTGGAGCCGCTCGGCCAGCGCCCACAGGATCAGCGCTTTCCACTTGCCCCCGACGACGTCCATCGCGGCGTCGAGGGCACAGATGTAGGGCGGGTTGCGCACCTGCCTCATGATAGCGGGACCGCCCGCCCCGCTCCTGTGGTGCGGGCTCAGCCGGCGGCGACGGCGCGCCGCATCCGCCACAGCGAGGTGCGCAGGTGTCCGGCCAGGTCCGCGGGCACACCCGCCTCCCGGGAGGCGGAAAGGAGGGTTTCCAGGCCGGTCGCCTGCATCGCGGGGTTGTACTCGTCGGGAACGGATTCGCTCACGTCGGCGCCGGGAACCGTGATCGCAAGCATCTGCTCCATCCACGGTTGAAGCACCTCGCGCTTGAACGTCTCCACGTCGCCGCCTTCCGCGTGGACCAGTGCCAGGGCGTGGTCCGCCCCGGCACTCATGCCGTACATGCCACTCAGCGCGGCCATGTCGTACAGCGCCGCGAATCCGGGGTCCTCGCCCACCCAGAGCGGACGGCCGATGGGGCCGAGCACGGGGGCGACACGGTCGAACAGGTCATGCGCTCCGCTGTAGAGGATGAAAGCCCCCTCCGTCCCGATCGTCGGAGGCACGGCCATGATCCCGCCGGCGAGGAAGCGCGCTCCGTACTTCTCGAGCCATCCGGCGAGCTCACGTGCCTGCCGTACCGAGCCGCTGGTGAGGTTGACGAGCGTCCTCCCGTCCAGGGTCCGCGTGGCCGGTGCGAGCGCCTCCCGGACGCTGGCGTCGTCAAGCAGGCACGCGACCGTCAGGTCGCCCGCCTCGATCGCCTCTTCCACGCTCGACGCCTCCCGCGCACCGCGGGCGACGAGGTCGTCCGCTTTCGCGGGCGTACGGTTCCAGACCGTCACCTCGCGACCGGCTTCGTGGAACGCGCTCGCGAGCGCGCGCCCCATGGCTCCCAGACCGAGGATGCTGATTCGTTCATGCCGCATGTTCATGGGGACACTGTTCACTCGGATCGGTACGTGCCACAAGAACGCACTTCGAAGTGCGTGATTACCTGAACGTCAGGACTCCACCCTGGGGTGCCGGGACCAGGGCCGGCACGGAAAAGCCCGGGCGCTGATGCCTCTCACCAGCGACCGGGGCTTTGCCTGCAAGGTCCGCAGCGGCGCATCCGGCACCGCTGCCCCGAATGTCACCGCTCCGGGGGAAGGTCACTCCCACGGTGGCCGAACATCTCGCCCTCGCCCCTCTCGCTGCTCGCTCCGTCCTCGTCGATCTCCAGCCGCTCCTTGCGGATCTGGCCCTCGACGGTCTCCTCGTGCTGCACGTCCCGCTTGCTGACGCGGATCCGCTCGACCGGCCTGGTCTCCTTGCCGACGACCGGACGCTCCTCGTGCAGGATCATCTCGCGGTCTTCCTCGCCGATCTCCGCCTCGTGCGCCGCCGTCGTGTCCCCTTCGTGGACGGCCTCGCGCTCGATCACGACCTCCTCGCGCGAGAGCGGCACCGTCTCGTGGACGGTCTCGGTGTCGACGTACTTGTGGAGGCGGACGCGGCCTGTCTCCCTGCTCTCCTTGCCGATGCGAAGGCGCTCTTCCGAGCGGGTCATGGAGATGTATTGCTCGTCGGCGAGGTCGCCGCCGACCCGTTCACCCCTGACGTCGGGACCGGCCGTCCTGCCGGTGAAGTCCCGCCGGCCCGTCTCCCCCGTAGCGCCTTCTGCGCCGCCCTTGCCTGCCGTGCCACCCGCCGGGCCTCCGGTGATGAGGTCGTCGCGGGGCGCGCCCGCGCTCCCGGTGGGCTTCGGCCTCTCCGGACGGTCCCCCGTGACCGGAGTCTTCGCGGTACGCGGTTCGCCGGCGCGCTGCTGCGGAACACTCGACGGCCGCATGCCGTAGTAGCGGTAGAGGTCGGCTTCCTCCTCGATCGTGAGGCGGTCATCGACGTCGATGTTCGGAGCGCCTTTGATCATCTCCTTGTCGAAGGGGACCTTGATCTCCTCTCCCGAGCGGCGGGCGTTGGCCAGAGGCACGAAGGTCTGCTTCATGCCGAAGAGCCCTGTGCGTACGGTCACCCACTCCGGCTCGCCCGAGCGATCATTGAGGTAGACCTGGCCCACCTTGCCGATCGACTGGCCGTCCGACCCCACCACGTGGCAGTCGAGCAGGTTGCGGATCTCTGTTTCCATTGCCACGACGATCCCCCAATGCGCTCGTCCTGGTTCAATCGTGACAAATACCCCATATCGCCATAAATCCACATTTTGTCGGGCAGTTTTCACCCTCATTCCGGTATCGCTCAAGAGACCCGCCACCGCTGACCGTGAGAGCCACGGCAACCCCGCGAACGCCGCCTCACCGACCGGACACGAGCCCTCAGGAAGGCTCAGCGCCGGCGGGCTCAACACAGGAGCGGGACGGGAACGCGCGGCTCCAGAAGCGCGGCACAGGAGCCCTCAAGGCCGCTGGGAAGGCCGGGTGGCCTACGCGAAGCTCAGCGCAAGGGTGGTGTGGCGCTTCTCGATGATGGCGGCCCCGTCGACGGGCGCGGGCCCCTGCCAGGCGCGTACGCGGAGCGTGCCCGCCTCCGGGCGGCCGGCCGCGTCCCACGCCCTGACGTGCCCGGCCAGGTCGGCCGCCAGCCTCGCGCCGCCGGGTCCGTGACCGCGCACGACGAGCGCCCCGTCCCGCATGACGAGCAGCGCGATGCCGCCTGTGCCGACGATGCCGGCGCTGGCACCGTATCCGGCCTCCAGCCTGCCGCTCAGTGCGCACCAGCGGGGCTCGTGCAGCGCCAGCCACAACCAGACGCCCTGGCCCGCCAGGTACGGCGGCGCGTGGTCGCTCACGCCCGTGGCGATCTCGGTGGGCGCGGCGTCGAGCGCGGCCGCCACGTCGCCGACCTCCCGGGGCTCCGGCAGGGTCAGCATCAGTTCGGGGTCGCGGCGTACGGCCATGAGCACCTCCGTGCCGGCGGACGGGCCGCGCATCCGCATGAACCCGCACGGCACCACCGACACGCTCTCCCAGCAGCCCTCAGCGCGTTCCAGGGCCACCGACGCCTGCACGCCACGCAGGTCGAGCGGCACCACGAGCCGCCCCGCCGGCGCCAGCTGCTCCAGCCAGGCCGGGGCCAGGTCCCAGACGCCCACCGTGGCGATCACGCGGTCGTAGGGAGCGAGCGGCGGATGGCCCAGAGCGCCGTCGGCGCACACCACCTCGACCTCGGACGCCCCGGCGGCGGACAGATGGCTGCTCGCCCGGGCCGCGATGTCGGGGTCGATGTCGACGCTCACGACCCGGCCGCCGGGACCGGCCAGCCGGGCGAGCAGGGCTGCGTTGTAGCCGGTGCCCGCGCCGATCTCCAGCACCCGGTGGCCGGGTCGCACGTCGAGCTGGTCGAGCATGGCCGCCATGATCGCGGGCTGGGAGGACGAGCTGATCGGCGTGCCGTGCTCGTCGTGTTTGGTGACGATGGGCTCGTCGCGGTAGGCGACCTCGGGTCCGACGCCGGGCACGAAGAGGTGGCGGGGCACCGCGCGCATGGCGGCGGCCACCGGCTCACCGACGTGCTGGCGCTCGCGCAGCGCCGCGACCATGTCGTTGCGCAGCGCCGCGAGATCCATGGGCGCCATTGTCCACGCTGCGGCGTACCCGGCGCGCCCCGAACAAGAAGTTCGATAAAGAAATGGTCACGAAGGGTTGAGCCGGACTGAGGAGGGAAGGGCAGCCAACTCGTGTACGTCGAACGTGAGGAGGAGCCGTAGTGCTCACCCTGACAGCCAACGCCGCCCAGGCGATCCGCGACCTGACC
Organism: Nonomuraea sp. K271; assembly: GCF_009908215.1. Lineage (NCBI taxonomy): Bacteria > Bacillati > Actinomycetota > Actinomycetes > Streptosporangiales > Streptosporangiaceae > Nonomuraea > Nonomuraea sp. K271. The sequence continues at coordinate 14,033 of NZ_JAAAHR010000040.1, forward strand.
GCGGCCGCGCCCGAGCCCTCGCAGAGCGGGATCCGCATCTCGTCGCAGGGCGAAGGCGCGAGCTCGCTCACCCTTTCCCTGGCCACCGCCCCGGAACCGGCGGACGCGGTGGTCGAGTCGGAAGGAGCTCGGGTCTACCTCGACCCTGTGGCCGCCACTGTGCTGGAGGACAAGTCTCTGGACGCCGGAGCCGACGACCAGGGCAGCGTGTCGTTCCTGGTCACCGAGCAGAGCGCCTGACACGGCCGCCGCCGTGCCGGACCTCTTCCGGCGGTCCGGCACGGGCGGGCGGGCGCGAGGTGCGCCCGCTCAGTCCTCGCTGAGCAGCTTGTGCAGGTAACGCAGTTGCTCCTCGGACTGGAAGCCGCCCCCACCCTCGTGGTTGTTCCAGGGCCACACCGTGATCTCCTTGGGGCCCTGCCAGTGGTTGTAGGCGGCGAACACCGTGGACGGCGGGCACACGTCGTCCATCAGCGCCACCGAGTACAGCGCCGGGACCCGCCCGCGCGCCGCGAAGTTGAGGCCGTCGAAGTACGACAGTGTGCGGAACACCTGGTCCGCGGTGTCCCGCCGGGTGGCGAGGAAACGCACCAGCTCCTGGTACGGATCGCGCCCGGTGATCTCGACGGCGCGCCTGAAGTGGGTCAGGAACGGCACGTCGATGAGCGCGGCCCTGACAGACGGGTGCAGCGCGGCGGTGGCCTGCGCGATACCCCCTCCCTGGCTGCCGCCCGAGACGATGATGCGCCCGGCGTCGACCGCCGGGTGCTCGCTCACCGCGTCCACGGCCCTGACTGCGTCGGTGAAGACGCGCCGGTAGTAGTAGTCGCCGGGGTCGAGGATTCCGCGCGTCATCATGCCGGGCGCCTGCGGTCCTGCGCTGCCGTGCGGGTCGCCGGTGGTTCCGGGGCTGCCCACGTTGCCGCCGCCGTGGCCGCGCGTCTCCATCACGAACACCGCGTACCCGGCCGCCGGCCACATCAGGTGGTCCTTGGGAAACCCGCGCCCTCCGCTGTAGCCGATGTAGTGCATCACGCACGGCACGGGGCCGTCCGCACCCTTCGGCAGCAGGAACCAGCCGTTGATCCGGTGACCGCCCCACCCGGCGAAGGAGACGTCGAAGACATCCACGGCGGCGAAGGGCAGGTCGTACGGGACGTATTCGGCGGCCGGGCCGGACTCCCTGGCCTCGGCCAGGGTGCGGGACCAGAACGCGTCGAAGTCGGCCGGCTCGTCGCGGTCGGGAAGGTAGCCGCGAAGTTGTTCAAGGGGCATGTCGAACAGGGGCACGAGGTCTCCAACCTGTAGCAGGATCAATGACATTTCATCGCATAGCACCGGAAAGCGCTATCCCACCCTCTTTGTTCGAACCCGCCCCCACCGGGTAGGCGATCACCCGTGAATGAACACGTGGTCGAAATACCCTACTCGCACCTCTATCCCGGCCTGGTCCTGGACGCCCCCGCCGGGGCCCACGACTTCCTCGTGCTGTTCGGCGACGAGTCCGAGTCGCGGGCGCAACTGGTGAGCGACGACACCGGGCGGCCGGTGCTCAGGATGGGCGGCTACATGACGGCCAGGGGCACCGTCATCGACGAGCGCCTGTGGACCGTACGCGAGAGCGTGCGGCGCGGGGACCGGATCAGGCTGCGCCTGGGCCGGGCGGTCCCCTGACCGCGCGGCCCAGGCGGCGTCGTCAGCGCGATTCGGGGCGCGAGGAGTCGTCCTCGCAGGTGCCCGCCTTGGTGTTGGCCACCTTCCACTCCGCGCCGGGGAACGGGCTCATGAAGTGCGTCAGCAGGTCCACCGCGTAGTCCGGCACCTGCCCGCCGGGGTCGAGCAGCGAGACCATCTGCGGACCGTCGGCGCCGCGCAGGGTGATGGTGTTCTTGCGGCCCCCGGCGACGAACCCGGGCTTGGCGTCCACCGTCAGGCAGGCCACGCTGAACCCGGCGGCCTTGATCTCCTGTTTGGCGCCGATGCGCCTCATCCGCTGGTCGTAGCGGCGCATGGCGAGGGACTTGGTGCCGCCGATCCGTACCGACTCGTGGAAGAGGTCGTTGCCGATGTCCCTGCTCAGCCTGACGTCCAGGGAGACGTCCGGCCGCAGGTCGACCCCGTCGGCGGAGAGCTTCAGCCGTCCGTACTTCCCCTGGAAGGCGGGCGCCACGTAGCCGAGCGCGGGAGGAGCCTTCATGCCGAACGGGATCTTGCCCGGTCTGATCCGCAACCACGACATGCCCTGCACCGACAGCGAGACGTCATTCACCGAGCTCCTGCCGAGCCCGAACTGCCCGGCCACCTGGTAGGTGAGGAAGCCCTTGGTGTGCGGGACCTCCTTCTTCACCGCGATGCGCTGCTTGGCGACCGGATCCATCCGCAGCCCGGCGCGCAGCGTGACGCGCCCGCTGGGCACGGGCCTCGAGACGAGGTCGAGCGACTGGTCGGGGTTCATGCGGACGGTGGTGTCGGAGGCCAGGTCCCTGACCGCGACCGCGACGTCCCCGAGGCGGCCCTTCGGATCGATCAGACCGCCTTCCACCCCTAGGTAGCCGTCGAGGGTGTTGACGCCGCCCAGCGCCTTGTAGGTGACGGCCGGCACGCTGAACCCGGCGCCCGAGGCGTCGGCGTCCACCCCGAACCGGGCGGGCACGTCGGAGAAACGCAGCTCGCCGGTGCCCTTGCCGGGCAGGGTGACCTTGGCGTTCAGCCGCTTGACGGCCGCGGAGTTCGTCACGCGGATGCGGGTCTTGGCGCCGTACGTGCCCTGGACGGCCACGGCGGCGGGCACCGGGTCGATCGCGACCTTGCCCCGTACCCCGCCCGACTCGGCGTGCACGTCGAGGCTGCCGAGGGTGGCGGCCGGCTCGATGCGGTAGCCGGCGTTCACGGCGTTGCCCTTGGCCACGTCGAACGGCCCCAGCGCCATGCTGGTGATCTTGGAGGGCAGCCCGGTCAGGGTGGCCCTGGCCTTGATCGGGACGGGCGCCAGCACGGAGCTGGCCAGGTAGACGCCGAGGCTCTTCCGCTTGGGGGCGAACCCGGAGAACGCGAACGTCTTGCCCGCGAGGTCGACGGAGACCTGCTGGGGCAGCCCGGTCACGTCCAGGTAGCCCTGGAGCCCGTAGCAGCCGCGCTGCGGCGTGCAGAAGGGCCCGGGCGAGCAGCCCTTCGACCCGGTGGCGCAGCCGCCGTCCACCAGGGACACGCCGCCGCCGGGCAGGGCGGGGGCGGCCCGCATGCGGTCCAGCGCGGCGACCTTGCCGAGCCACGCGCGGGCACGCACGTCGAGCTGGGAGCCGGCGTACGTGAGCTTGCCCCCGGCGGAGGTGACGGCCAGGCGGCCGGGCGCGGGCCCGAGCGAGCCGATCAGGCCGAAGCGGGTGTCGCCCCGCGTGATGTCGGCGTCGACGGCGAGGGTCTGCTTGGCCGAGCGGAAGTCGGCGCTGAAGCCCTCGGCGGCAGGCGTGAACTCGACGTGTTCGAGCCCGTTGACCAGCACGCTGGCGTCCATGTCGCCGGAGGCCTGGTCGTAGTGCGCGGCCAGGTGGGGGCCTGTGGGCGACTTGGCGGCGTCGTGGTTGGTGAAGGCCAGCTCGGCCGTGCCGACGGGGCCCGACCGGCCGCGGAACCGGTACGACGTGGCCTGCCACGAGGCGTCGAAGCGGGCCGGCACGTCGCGTACGTCGGCGGCGGCCCGGACGTAACGGTCGCCGAGCTTGACCCTGGCCAGCGCCGTCACCTTGTCGATCGGGGCGTCGGCCGTCCAGGTGAGCGTCCTCGCCTTGGTGTCGGCGACGAGCTCGGCCTCCTTGCGCAGGCCCTTGGCGGTCGCCTGAAGGTCTTCGCCGGTCGGCTTCTTCACGTACGCTCTATTGGCATAAATCCGCAGTTCGTCGAGCTTTTTGGACGTCGCGATCCGCATCGTGGACCGTTCGCCCAGCTCCCAGGACGCGTTCACGTCGTCGCGCACGCCCATGAGCGTGCCGTCCACGGTGGGGCCCGACTTCAGGTTGGCGTAGGCGGCGTGGATGCGCTTGATCTCGCCGCTGGCCTGGAAGGCCGCCTTCCTGGCGCCCGGGTCGAGGGTGAGGTCGACGGTGGCGGGCGTGTTGGAGATCTCCATCCTGGCCACGTGGGTACCGTCGAGGCTGGCCGCCCCGGTGAACGAGTTCCCGCTGGAGTCGACCTCCAGGTGGGCGTGCGGCTTGCCCCCGTACGTGACGTCGAACGCGGACAGGCCCGACAGCAGCGCGGACACCCCGACGGCGGAGCCGTTCTTGATCATGGTGACGTGGCCGCCGCGCGGGCTGGAGATGGCGCCCCCGTCGCGCTGCAGGATCGCCTGGAACTTGCCGACGGGCGAGCTCGTCCGGTGCGTGACCTGGTGCTTGGTCAGGTCGTTGACCAGGCGCACCTTGGCGGGCAGTGCGCTCAGCTCCGTCTTGATCACGGTCTGGGACGCGTTCCTGTCGTAGTAGAGCAGGCTGGCGGCCCCGGCGCGTGACCGGCCCTTGCCGGTGACCGACACGGCCTGCTTGCGCTTGCCGGAGTCGTACTTGGCCACGAGGGAGCGCGGGACCCGTTCAAGCTCGGCGCTGACCACCTTGGCCAGCCGCCCGTCTCGGTAGGTGAAGGAGTTCAGGAAGGCGCGCGCCACGCTCGACGAGCTGTTGAAGCGGATCGTCCCGCCGGACAGGCGCACGTCGGCACGGGCGGCCATCTTGTCGAGCACCGCGTGGACGAACCGGCGGCCGTTCACCGCGAGCGCGTCCAGTTTGGCGGGCGAGGAGGCGGAGACGTCGAGCGTGGGGGTGTCGAGCGCGGCGTTGACGGTCAGCTTCTCGGTGGCGGGCGTCTGGCGCAGGCTCACCGCGCTGCTCCCGGTCATGCCGGCGATCATGGCCGCGGACGCGCCGGGCTCCTTGCGGGTGATGCTGGCCTTGACCCGCCTGCCCTCCATGTCGACGGTGAAGTTCCCCCAGTCCCTGGCCGACAGGGAGGATCCGCGCTTCAGCCCGTCGAACCCGACCGACACCTTGCCGTCGTACTCCGCCCAGACCCGGGCCTTGAGGTTGTCCCCCGACAGCCGCCTGACGACGAAGCCGAGCCCGACGGAGCCGTTGGCGGGACTGGCGGTGGGCACCAGGTCGGCGGCCAGGTCGGGCTTGGAGTCCCCCGTGACGTCGGCGGCGACCGGCACGCCGACGGGCTTGGAGATCGAGCAGGACACCGGCACGGTCTCGCTCTCGACGCAGAGCCGGTACGTCAGCCCCGGCACGGCCTTGCCGAGGTCGTCGAAGGTCTTCAGCACGGACGCCAGCGGCTTGACCAGCGTCAGCGTCTCGGCGTTGGAGGTGTCGGGCAGCACGTCGCGCGTGTCGGGCGCCCCGGCGCCGAGCCCCTGTTCCTTCTGGACGGCCGCGGCCTTGGCGGCGATCTCCTGGACGAGTCCCGGGCCGGCGGCCGTGGTCACCTCGGGCGCGTCGGGCCCGACCCCGTCGTCGCCGGCGGGCCGGAGCGCGAGCGACTCGCGGGTGGGCACGGTGACCGTGGCGGGCGCCGGCTCCTGCACGGCGGGCACGGGACGGGCCTTCGCCGCTTCCCTGTGGACTGCGGCTGATGCGACCCCCGCTGGTGCGACCTCGGTTCGTGCGGCGGCCGGCGGCACGGCCACCAGGATTGCGGCACTTGCGATGGACGTCGAAGCGAGCACGCGCAGCAAGGCGTGCGGCATGTAGCGTTCTCCCCGGACCGGTTCAATTCATCCCATCAGAAACATAGGGAACGAGCCGACCACATCTCTCACTGGCCGTCAAACCGGTTCCGACCTTGGAACTCCAGTTTTCTGACCCGGGAACTCACGCAGAGTCACGACCGCCGGACGCACGAGGCCTGCCGGAGCGCGTCAGCGCTGGTAGGGGTGGAGCCGCGGCCACCAGCCGGGCACGTGCGAGCGGTAGTCGTCGCACGACAGCGGCGGGGCTTCGGCGCATGAGACGACCGCTCCTCAAACGCTCAGGCGACGCCGGTGTCCTGGCCGATCACGGTGAAGCGGTCGGCCGCCAGGCCCACGGTGGCGCCGGTGGGCAGCGGGCGGCGGTGCTCGAAGGAGAGCAGCTCGCCCCCGGGCAGTTCGGCGACCGACTCCCTGGAGCTGCCCTGGAAGCTGCTGCGCACGACCTTGCCGGTGAACAGGGCCTGGCCGTTTTCGACGATGCGCAGGTCCTCGGGCCGCAGCGCCACGTGCACGGCGGCCCCGGCCTGGCCGAGCGGCCGGCCGAACCCGACCTTGCCGCCGCTGGGGAGCGCGAGCTCGCCGTCGTCGGTGACCTGGCCGCGCAACAGCGTGACGCTGCCCACGAACGAGGCCACGAACGTGGTCTCCGGCCGCTCATAGACGTCCTCGGGGGCGCCGATCTGCTCCACCCGCCCGCCGTTCATGACGGCGACCAGGTCGGAGATCTCCAAGGCCTCGTCCTGGTCGTGGGTGACGTAGACGGCGGTGATGCCGGTCTCCTGCTGGATGCGGCGGATCTCCCTGCGCATCTCGACGCGCAGCCTGGCGTCGAGGTTGGACAGGGGCTCGTCCATGAGCAGCACGTCGGGTTCGAGGGCGAGCGCCCTGGCCAGGGCCACGCGCTGCTGCTGGCCGCCGGACAGCTGGCCGGGACGGTGCTGCTCCCTGCCGGTGAGCCCCACCATGGCCAGGCCCGCGGCGACCTTGTCCGCGACGGCCTCCTTGGACAGCTTGCGCAGGCGCAGGCCGTACGCGACGTTCTCGGCGACCGTCATGTGCGGCCACAACGCGTAGCTCTGGAAGACGAACCCGATGCGGCGCTTCCACACGGGGACCTTGGCGATGTCGCGCTCGCCGAAGCGGATGGCGCCCGTGTCGGCGGTCTCGAACCCGGCGATGATCCGCAGCAGCGTGGTCTTGCCGCAGCCTGACGCGCCGAGCAGGGTGGCCAGCCGCCCCGACGGCACCGACAGGTCGACCGACTCGAGCGCGGTGGTCTCCCCGAACGTCTTGGAGATCCCTTCGATGCTGATGTCCATTGATGAGCTCCGGATCACAGGGAGACCGTCTTGTAGCGACGGCGCAGCAGGTAGAGCGGGACGTAGACGGAGACGAGCAGCACCGTGGTCATGGCCGAGGCGACGCCGAACGGGCTGCCCGGCTGCATCGCGTTGGTGAAGATGACCACGGTCATGGTCACCCAGGGCACCGCGTACAACATGACCGTGGCCGACAGCTCGGTGATCATCTGCAGGAATCCCACGGTGCCGCCGGAGATGACGGCGGGCCTGATGATCGGCACGACGATGTCGCGGAAGCTGCGCCGCGGCGGCGCGCCCACGCTCATCGCGGCCTCCTCCAGCGACGGGTGCACCTGACCGAGCGCGGCCTCGATGGACTTCATCACGTACGGCAGCCGCCGGATGAAGTACGCCACCACGATGATCAGCGCGGTGCCGGTGAGGATGACGGGCAGGTGGTTGAAGGCCAGGATGAACCCGATCGCGAAGACCGTGCCCGGCAGGATGTACGGCACCATGACGAGGTTGTTCAGCAGCGGGCCGGAGACCCTGAACCGTTTGCGCGCCACTATGTAGGCCACCACGACGCCCATCACGAGCGCCATCAGGCAGGCGATGCCGGCGAAGACGAAGCTCAGCACGATGGGCTGCAGCGACTCCTCGAACAGCCGCCGGTAGTTCTCCAGCGTCGGCTCCCACTGCAGGATGCCCGACTGCCAGCGCAGGAAGCTGGTGAGCAGCACCACCAGGTGCGGCACGAACCCGAGCAGCAGCGCCGTCCAGACGCCGATCAGCACCAGCGCCCTGGGGCCCCGGCGCAGCTCGCGCAGCGGCTGGTCCCTGCCTCCCGTCACGGCGAACGAGCGTCTGGCCACGATCCTGCGCTGGGCCACCAGCGCCAGCCCCGAGACGAGCACCATCATGAGGCTCGCCGTGGCGGCCACGCCGGGACTGGCGGCGACCTCGGACATGAAGTTCTGGTAGACCACGACCGGCAACATCGAGTAGCCGCCGCCGATCAGCATCGGCGTACCGAAGTCCGCAAATATCCGCATCGCTGCCAGGTAGCAGCCGGTGGCGATGGCGGGCACGGCAAGGGGCAGCGTCACCTTCCAGTGGGTGCGCCACGGGCTCGACCCGACGGACGCGGCGGCCTCCTCCAACGCCGGATCCACCGCCCTGAGGGCGTCGTACACCATGAGGAAGATCAGGGCGAAGGTGAACCACACGCCGACCCAGATGATGCCGCCGACACCGAGAATCGACTCGAACGGCAGCGGCAGGCCGGCCTCCCTGGCGGCCTTGGTGATGATGCCGCCGCTGCCGAGCAGCAGCAGCCACGCGTACGCGCCCAGGAACGGCGGCGAGGTGGTGGCCATCGTGAGCATGGTGAGCAGGCCCTGCCGGCCGGGGATGCGGTAACGCGCCATGACGAACGCGAACGGCACCGCCACCAGCGCCGCGCCCGCGCCCACCGACAGGCTGACGACCACGCTGTGCACCAGCGGCTCGGTGAACCGCGCGTCGGTGACGAACGCGCCGAACCTGGCGAGCGTGAACGCGCCCGCGTCGTCGGTGAACGCCGCCCTGACGATCCACAACTGCGGGTAGACGATGAAGATCAGCAGGATGAGCAGCGCGGCCAGCCCGGCGAGCCGCCACGGGTCGCGCCAGTTCGACCGGGGCCGGCGGCCCGGCCGTCCTCGCGCGGTCGTGGAGGCCGCCATCAGCCCGCGCTCTTGACGGCGTCGTCGAACTTGGCGAGGATCTCGTCCTTCTTCTCCGCCGCCCACTTCTCGTCGACGTCGGCCCGCTTGAGCTGCTCGACCGGCGGCAGGCCCTTCGGCGCGGGCACGTCGCCGCGCGAGGAACGGCGCTGCACCTCATCGACCATGATCTGCTGGGCCTCCTTCGACATGAGGAAGTCCACGAACGTCTTGGCGGCCGCCTCGTGCTGTGCGCCCTTGATGACGCCGGCGGAGCCGATCTGGCCGGACACGCCGTCCTCGGGGTAGATCAGCTTGATCTTCGCGCCGGCGTCGATCCACTTGGCGCCCAGGTCCTCGTTGATGAACGAGGTGCCCACCTCGCCGTCCTTGACCATGTTGAACATCGCGGTCGAACCATCGAGCATGCGGGCGTTCTTGACAAAACGATCGACGTAGTCCCAGTCGTGCAGGGTGACCATGGTGGTGAGCAGGCTGTAGGAGGTGCCCGAGGACTTGGGCGTCGCGAAACCCACCTTCCCACCCGCGTACCCCGGCTCCGCCAGGTCCGCGAACGTCTTCGGGTGCCCGGCCGCGTCGGGGAACTTGTCGGTGTTCACGGCGATCGCCTGGAAGAGCAGGTCGGTGGCGTGCCAGATGTGGTCGGGGTCCTTGGCCACGGTGGCGGCGTCGTTCGGCAGCTCGACGGGGGCGATGAGGTCGGCGTTGGCGGTGTACAGCTCCGACGAGCCGCCCCAGATCACGTCGCCGAGCGGCCGGTCCTTCTCGGCCCGCACCCGGGCGAACGCCTCTCCCGTCCCCGGCAGGCCGATCCTGTTGACCTTGATGCCGGGGTGCTTGGACTTGAACGCGCCGAGGATCGGATCCGTCACCTCGGGACCGCTCACCGCATAGAGCGTCACCGTGTTGTCGTCGCCGCTCTGGCCCGCGGTCGCGTTGTTGGTCAGCACGCCCGCGCAGCCCGTGAGGGCCAGTGTGAGCAGACCGGCGCCGAGCGTCGTGGCATACCGCATGAACTGTCTCCTGACACGAGGGGGTTTCAGCCGTCGGCGCGCACCCAGACCGGGTTGCCCGCGGCCCGCAGCGAGCTGTGGTCCCGGAGGGAGCTCGCCCAGAACTGGGGATCGTTCCTGCCGGGGTCGGCGTGGACCTCGGCCCGGTAGCAGGCGCCGAGCTCGGGGCCTGCGCCGAGCCGGTCCTCGACGGTGATCCGCTGCCACTCCCCCGGCTTGTCGGCGGCGGGGACGACGTTGATGAGCAGCCCGTCGCGCAGCACGAACACCACGACCGGCTCGTCCGCCCGCACGTCCACGTCCACCTGGACCCGCCCGCCGGGCGCCGTCGCCGTTCCGCCCATGGGGGCGCCGTTGACCTGCATGTCGATGTCCGCGCCCCGCCAGACGTACACGCGCCCGCGCCGCAGGCCGTCCACGACGCCGCGCTCGCTGCCCTCGTCCGCGTGCACGACGGTGACCACCTGGCCGAGGGCCTGTTCCGGGTCGGACGGGTCGTGACAGTCGCTGCCCGCCACGCCGATCACCCGGTGCCCGGAGGTCAGCAGACGGTCCCACAGGCCGATCTGGGCGTCGTTGTTGGCGCCCTGCTGCAGGTGGGCGATCTCGATGAGATCGACGGCGTCCCAGGGGGTGTCGAAGCGCCGCCAGGCCTGGTCGCCGCTGAAGGCGTGGTTGACGCAGACCAGGCCGCCCTGCTCGTGCACATCGGCCGCCACGTCCACCATGGTGTGGCCGGGACGGTCGACGTAGGTGTCGACCCAGCGCGTCAGGCCGTGCAGGTTGGCGTGACCGCGGTGACTGGTCAGCTCCATGGAGTGCAGCAGCACGACACCCCCGCGACCGCGGTCGTCGTCGCGGCGGTCGCGGCCGTCGTGGTCGCGGTCGTCGCGGTCGTCGATGTGGTGGTCGAGGTCGGGCCAGTGGGCGGCGGTGAAGTGGTCGGTGACGGCCAGGAAGTCGAGGCCCGCTCCCCTGGCGGCGCGCACCAGGTCGGCGACCGGCCGGCGGCCGTCGGAGTGGGTGGAGTGGCTGTGCAGCTCGCCGCGGTACCAGCCGGTCCCGCCGATGGGCTCCCGCAACCGCGCCTCCCGGCCTGCCGAGCGTGTCGCGGGGGCCGCGCCGGTCGCCGGGGTCGCGTGCACGGTCAACGTGTACGGAGCCGGCGCTTTGTGCCGGTCGAGGTCGAGCCGTACGGTCCAGCGGCCGGCGGGGACGGGCCCGGCGACGCAGCCGGGACCGGCCCCGTCCGTGCCCACCCTGATCACCAGCCGGCGCGGTCCCGGACCTCCTGGGCACTGGACGTGGCCGCGGAACGTGCCGTCGGGCTCCAGCAGCACCGCGTAGATCTGCACGACGTCGACGATCTTGTCGTACTCCAGCACCAGCTCCAGCTCGCCCACCCCGTCAGGGACGTCGAGCGGACAGTGCAGGTAGTGCAGGTCGAACGCCGGCTCCGGCAGGGTGGTCGCCACCGAAAGCAGCTCGGTCCGGCCGATCATGCGGTGCCCGCCTCCGTCCTGTCTGGATGGTTAATGCTTTCTATCCATCAGATGAACGGCATGTCAACGCTTTGTTAAGACATAAGGGCAATCTGTTGTCTACCCGTGAGCCGGCGGCACATCGCCTCCACCTGCTCGCCCGTGAGCACGGCCGGCCCCGCGACCAGTGCGGCGGTCTGCGCGGCCCGGCGGCGGGCGTCGGCGGGGGCGTCGGAGCGGCCGTGGCCGCGCAGGTCGTACGCGACCAGCCGGGCTCCCGGGAGGTGGCGGCGCAGCGGCTCCCAGTCCAGCGGGGAACGGTTGGCGCCGTGAATCAGCACGACGTCGGGCCCGTGCCCGCCGTGGTCGGTCACCGCGAGGCGACCGGCGGGGCCGTCGATGATGGTCGTTGTCGTCTCGTGCGAGTTTGTCACGGTGTGTCTCTCATGCTCAGTCGGTGTGATCGCCGTCGGCTGGTGCGGCGCGTTCGCGGTTCAGGCACGCAAGGTCTTCAGGAGGAGCTCGCCGAACTCGGCCGGGTGCGTGGTCAGGCCGATGTGCCCGCCGGGGAAATGGACGAGCTCGGCGCCGAACCGCCCGGCCAGGTAGGCGGCGGGGCGGTAGGGCAGTTCGCCGCGCGAGTCCTGGCCGCATGCGAGCACGAGCCGGTCCGACAACGCCGCCAGCCGCTCGACGTCCGGGACGTACGACATGAAGGCGGGAACGATGCGCCCGACGAAGTACGGCAGGCCCGCCATCGTCTGCTCGGCCCGCGCCGCCGCCTGCGGCGGGAGCTGCGTCTCCGCCGGCGGGGCAGGCGCGGCCTGCGCGGCGCCGCCTTTCCGCAGCCCCGCCGCGAACACCGACATCGCGGGCATGACCCCCTCCGCCTCGAACGTCTCCCGCACCCGCGCGATCAGCGCACGATGCCCGGCGGCGTCGGGCAGGACCTCCACGACCGGCGGCTCGTGCGCGACGACGCGTTCGACGCGCCGCGGATGGGCGGTGAGCAGGTGCAGGGAGACGATCGCGCCGGAACTCGCGCCGAAGACGCGGGCGGGCTCATCGGGCGACAGCAGATCCAGCAGCCGCAGCGCGTCGTCGGCGTGCTCGGCCACCCGCTGTTCGGCCTCGGGATCGTCGAGCGTGCTCCGGGCGATGCCGCGCGGGTCGTAGGTCGCGACCGTGTAGTGATCGGCCGGGTCTCCCGCGACGCCGTCGAACGACGCCGCGCCGCCCGACCCGCCGGGGATGAGCAGCAGGAGCGGGCCCTGGCCGCGCACCTCGTAGTGCAGGCTCGCGCCGTCGACACGCAGCTTGCCGGTCGTCGGGTCTGTCATGACGGAACTCCTTCTCGCGGTTGACCGGTCGCCGAGCCTAGGGGGCATAGGTTCGAACCTAGAGCTCCTAGGTTATCTTGAGAACCCCCAGGAAAGAAAATCGGCCCGACCAGGCCTCCGCCGGCTCCTTCCCGGACAGCACGACGACGCCCCGGCACCGGATGCCGGAGGCGACGCGGACAGAGAGGGCTATCCGTGGGCGGTGTGCGTACGGGGGTCGCCCGTGACCTGGCGGCTGTGCGCCAGCAGGGCCGGGTAGTCGGTGGCGATGCCGCCGAGGACCGTCGCGACGGCGTTCTCGACCTGCTCCGCCGTGATCGGCGCGTGCCCGAACAACGCGCGGTAGTGCACCAGCGAGCCCAGCAGGTCGAGCACCAGGTCGCGGTCGAGGTCGCCGCGCAGGTCGCCGCGCGCGACCGCACGCTCGATCATCTCGGCCACCGCCGCCCTCGGCGGCTCGAACAACGTCGTCATGAACGTCTCGCGCGCCCGCGGCTCGGCCGCGCAGTCGGCGAACAGCGGCCCCAGCACGCCGGGCCTGATCCGGCGGAACGCCGCGACGAAGACGTTGATGCCCTCGTTGAGATCGCAGAGCGTGCAGCCGGTGTCGGGCGTGCGGGCGGTGCCGAGCCTGGTCGCCAGCGCGGCCAGGACCAGGCGCCGCCGGTCGGGCCAGCGGCGGTAGATCGCCGGCTTGGTCGCGCCCGCCCGGCGTGCGACCTCCTCGATGGTGAGCCGGGCGTAGCCGGCCTCGTCCAGCACGGCCAGCGTCGCGTCCAGCACCGTACGGCCGATCTGCGGGTCGCGCGGGCGGCCGGCACGAGGGGCCCGCCCTTCCTGACGTGGTTGCACGGTTCCGAGTCTAGCTCTTATGTTACGTTACGACCCGTAATGTTATGAGGAGGATCCCCGATGAACGAACTCTCCGTGACGGTGCTCGGCCTCGGCGCCATGGGCGGCGCCCTGGCCCGGACGTTCCTGGAGCACGGGCACACGACCACGGTCTGGAACCGTTCCCCCGCGAAGGCCGCCCCCCTCGTGGTGCGCGGCGCGCGGCACGCGGGCACGGTCGCCGACGCGATGGCCGCGAGCGATCTCGTGGTCCTCTGCCTGACCGGCCACGACGCGGTCATGGAGGTGCTGGCCGCCGGGGGCGCCGCCGCGGCCGGGCGTACGGTGGTCGACTTCACCACCGGCACCCCCGACGAGGCCCGCGAGACCGCCGCGACGGCCGGTGAGCACGGCGCCGCCCACCTCGGCGCCGTCATCCAGGCGAGCCCCGCGGACCTCGGCACGCCGGATGCCACGCTCATCTACAGCGGCCCGGCGCGGGTGTTCGCCGACTGCCGCCCGGCGCTGGAGCCGCTTGGGACGACCCACCATGCCGGCGGGGACCCCGGCCAGGCCGGGCTGTACGACCTCGCGCTGCTCGGCCTCTGGTACGACACCACGTTCGCCTACCTGAACGCCCTCGCGCTGGCCGGCGGCAGCGGGGGCGTCGCGCCGGAGACGTTCGCGCCGTTCGCGGCCAAGCAGATGGGGTACGTCGTCGCGGCGGCCGAGGAGACGGCCCGCGAGGTCCGCGACCGCGCCTACCCGCGCGGCCCGGCCTCCCTCACCGAGCACGCGCCGGTGCTGGAGCACCTCGTCCGGCTGCGTGCCTCCGCCAAGCTCGGCACCGCCCAGCTCGAAGACCTCCTGACGTTGGTCGAGCGGCGCATCGCCGACGGCCGCGGCGAGGAGGGTTTCACGGGCATCGTGGAGGAGCTCGCACGCTGACCCGCACGGCCAGTCGCCTTTGCGCGGCCGCGCGCCTGGTGCAGTGTGGGGATGAGCCTTCAGAGCCGGCCGAGGGGAGTCACCATGCAGGCAAGCGTCGGCGACGTGCTGATCGTCCATGGTCATGTCGTGGGCCAGGGAGACAGGAAGGGCGAGATCATCGAGGTCCGCGGCCCTGACGGCACTCCGCCCTACGTCGTCAGGTTCGAGGACGGGAGCGAGCACCTCGTCTTCCCCGGGCCCGACGCGGTGGTCCAACCAGCTTGATCAGCCGTTCTCCAGGGCGTCGAGGGCCTGCTCGATGCTGTCGCCCGTGCCGAGCGCGACCTCGGCGCCCTCCTGGTCGCGCACGCTGGCGGTGATCCGGCCGTGCGCGTCGAGGGCGAGGACGATGGTGCCGCCACCGAGCAGCATCACGTCGGCGGTGGGCAGCGTGCGCGGAGCGGAGCCGTCGGTCAACCCGGCGGCCGCGACCAGGGCGGCCACGGGCCTGCGGTGCCGGGACAGCAGCACGGGCTCGTGCTCGTACGGATGCGCGACCTGGCGCACGAGGTCGCCGAGCTTGGCCCGGGCCGTCGACAGCGGCACCAGCGGCAGGCCGCTCAGCACTCCGGGCACCGCGGACAGCGGCACCAGCGCGGCCCATTCCCAGCGCTCGCGGGTGATCAGCGTGGTGGTGCCGCTCCTGGCCTCCCGCACGAGCGAACCCCAGCGGGCGCGGGCGTCCTCCACGCCGAGCGGCACGCCGAGGCGGGCCACGAGTTCGTCGTACGCGGGCCGTTCCGTGTCGATCATCCGCAGATCGTAAGCCCCCTTACGAAATTTCCGCAAGCCGCCTTACAGAATCCGTTCCCCGCACCCTGAGCACGGTGACCGTCATGCGGCGTGACGCCGAGCTCAACAGCGCGGCGCAGCAGAGCCACGGCCTGCCCGGACCGCCACAGGTAGCCTAGATGGCGCCTGGAGGGAGTCTCGCGCCGCGCGAAAACCTGTCGAGCTCGTACGACCCGGCTGGCTACCGTTTTCCCGTGAACGTTCACCTGGAGACCGAGCGGCTGGTCCTGCGCCGCTTCACCGAGGCCGACGAGGACCTGCTCTTCGACCTGCACAACGATCCCGAGGTCATGCGTTACCTCAACGGCGGCAAGCCGACGCCGCGCGAGGTGATCGCCGGAGAGACGCTGCCCGCGTTCATCGCGGCGGACTTCCTCGCCACCCACGAGAAGTCCTCGGAGGCGTTCATCGGCTGGTTCCACCTGCGTGCTCCCCGGGGCATGCCCGCCGACGAACCCGAGCTCGGCTACCGCCTGCACAAGTGGGCCTGGGGCAAGGGGTACGCCACCGAGGGCTCGCGGGCGCTGATCCGCGAAGCGTTCGAGAAGCTGGGCGCCCGCCGGGTGTTCGCTCAGACGATGGCCGTCAACCTCGGGTCACGGCGGGTCATGGAGAGGTGCGGGCTGACGTACGTCCGCACGTTCTTCCAGGACTGGCCCGACCTCATCGAGGGGTCGGAGCAGGGCGAGGTGGAGTACGAACTGCTGCGCTCAGCCTGGCGGCCGTCCCGCTGACCGGCGTCCGTCGGTCAGCCGCGTGGAGCGAGACCTGGTGCACTGGTCTGACCAGTGACTAGGGTGCCTCATATGAGATATGACGCGCTGTTCCGCCTGGACGGGCGGCGGACCGTGGTGATCGGGGCGGGAAGCGGCATCGGCAGGGAGGCGGCGCTGGCGCTGGCCGCCCACGGGGCCTCCGTGGTGTGCGCGGACCGCGACCTGCCCGCGGCCGAGGAGACCGCCGCGCGGTGCGCGGGCAGCGCGCGGCTGGTCGACGTCCTGGACCCCGAGGCCGTACGCCGCCTCGCCGACGAGGAGCCCGCCGACGTCCTGGTGTTCACCGCCGCGACCAATGTGCGCAAACGGCTGCTCGACTACACGGGCGAAGAGTTCGACCGGGTGGTGGGGCTGAACCTGCGGGGCTCGTTCGACGTGATACGCGCGTTCGGCGCGGGCATGGTGGAGCGGGGGCGCGGCTCGATCATCGGGTTCGCCTCGATCCGGGCGTCCGTCACCGAACCAGGGCAGAGCGTCTACTCCGCCACCAAGGCCGGGCTGGTGCAGCTGCTGCGGACCGCCGCGGCCGAGTTCGGGCCGCACGGGGTGCGGGTGAACGCGATCGCGCCGGGCGTGGTGGAGACGCCGCTGACCGAGCAGATCAAGAACGACCCGGGCTGGTACGACGCGTACGCCGCCAAGAGCGCGCTCGGCCGGTGGGCGGGGGCCGAGGAGATGGCCGGCGCGGTCGTCTACCTGGCGGGCGACGCGGCCAGCTTCGTCACCGGCTCGGTCCTGCACGTGGACGGCGGCTGGACCGCCGTCGACGGCCGCTTCGACCCCCCGAACTGACCCCGCGCCAGGGTCCCGGCGCATGCGGACGGGTGGGCCCGCGGCGACCGGCCGATCCGGCGGCACGGGTGAGGTGTCAGGACGACCTGGCGATGTGGAGGGCGAGCCGGGTGCGGTCGCGCAGATGAAGTCTGCGCAGGATGCAGGAGAACCGCCTCGCGGCGCTTCTGTGCGCAGCCGCCTACGCCGCCCGCCAGAGGCGGCGAAGGCGGGTCACGCCTGCGGCCGGATGATGGCCATCCTGGTGACGGTCAGCTCCTCGATCGCGAACCTCGGGCCCTCACGGCCGGAGCCCGAGTCCTTCACGCCGCCGTACGGCATGTTGTCCGCCCTGAAGCCCGGCACGTCGTTGACCACCACTCCCCCGGCCTCGATGCGTTCGATGGCCGCGAACGCCGTGGCCAGCGACCGGGTGTAGACCGCCGCGTGCAGGCCGTACCGTGAGGCGTTGACCGCGGCGAAGGCGGCGTCGAGGTCGGGCACGGTACGCACGCACACCACAGGACCGAAGATCTCCTCGTCCCAGGCGGCGGCCCCGTCGGGGACGTCGGCGAGCACGGTGGGCGCCAGAGCGCGGCCGACGCGGTGCCCGCCGGCGATCGGCTCCACCCCCGAACCGGAGATCCACGCGAGCACGCGGTCGGTGGCGGCCTCGTCGATGAGCGGGGCGACGCGGGTGCCCGGCAGCCGGGGGTCACCGACGGTGACGCTCTCGACGCGCTCGGCCAGCAGGGCGAGGAACCGGTCGCGTACGGGCTTTTCGACCAGCACCCGCTGCACCGAGATGCACGCCTGGCCAGAGGCGTAGTAGCCGCCGCGCACGACCGCGTCGGCGGCCGCCTCCAGGTCGGCGTCGGCCGCCACCACGAGCGCCGCGTTGGAGCCGAGCTCCAGCAGCACCTTGGTGGGGGCGGCGCCGCGCGCGATGGCGTGGCCGGCAGCGGCCGAGCCGGTGAACGAGACCGCGCCGATCCGCCGGTCCTCCACCAGGGTCCTGCCCACCTCGACGTCCCCGGTGACGAGCTGCACGGCGGCCGGAGGCAGCGCGCCGGCCGAGCGCAGCAGATGGACCAGCCAGAGCGTGGCCAGCGGGGTCGCGGGCGCCGGCTTGACGATCACGGGGCAGCCGGCGGCCACGGCGGGGGCGATCTTGTGGGCGGCGAGGAGCAGCGGGTAGTTGAAACCGGTGATGCCGACGACGACGCCGATCGGCCGGCGCGTCCAGAACCCGATCAGCCCCTCCCCCGACGGCAGCAGGTCGAGCGGCACGGTCTCGCCGTGCAGCCTGGCGACCTCCTCGGCGGCCGTGGCCAGCGTGACCAGCGTCCTCGCGACCTCGACCTTGCAGTCGGCCAGCGGTTTGCCGGTCTCCAGGACGAGAAGCCGCTCGAACTCCTCGCGGGCCGCCTCCAGCGCGTCGTGGGCGTGCGTGAGCGCGGCACGCCGGGCGTGCGAGGGCAGCCCCGCCATGGCGGGGGCGGCGGCCAGCGCCGCGTCGAGCGCCTGCCGGGCGTGCGCCGCCGTGCCCTGCGGGGCCGCGGCGACCCGGCTTCCGTCGTAGGGGAAGATCACGTCGGTGGTGACCGCGGTCTCGGCCCATCCGTCGCCGATGGGCAGTCCGGCGGGCCAGGCTTGCTCGATGCTCATGGCTCTTTCCGTAGGGCGCTGGGAAACACGTCGAGGTACGCGGGCGCGCCCTCGCGGCCGGTCGCGGTCAGCACGGCGTGCGCCACCGCGCGGCTGAACACGTCGGCCACCGCCGCCAGGGCGTCCTGGAGCAGGTCGTGGCCGGGGGCAGGGCGGACGCGGGTGGCCAGGGCGAAGATGGTGTCGCCGTCGGTCATGGTGTGCGCCGGCCTGATCGCCCTGGCCAGGCCGTCGTGGGCGACGGCTGCCAGCTTGCCGCACTGGGCCTTGGTGAGGGTGAGGTCGGTGGCCACCACGCCGATGGTGGTGTTGAACGACGGAGCGTTCTCCGGTCGCCAGGCGGCGGCCTCCTCCGGCGTGGGCGGCCCGAGCGGGAATTCGCCGGGGAGGCCGTACCTGGCGCCGGCGAGGGTGGCGTCGGCCGGGTCCAGCACGGAGCCCGCGGCGTTCACGACGGCCAGGGCGGCCACGGTGGCGCCGCCCGGCAGCACGGCACTCGCCGTCCCCACGCCTCCCGCCAGCCCGCCCGCCACGGCGCCGGTTCCGGCCCCGACCGACCCGTTCGCGCCCGCCGGCGCCGTCGTACACGTCACCCCGCGGCCGGATCCCCCGCCGGACGCGGACCCGCCACCAGGACCGGACGTGCCGGCGGGCCGGAAGGCGGGACCTCCAGGGGAAGGGGCGGTGGTGACCGGCCGAGGGGAAGGGGTGAGGGCGGCGTCGTACGCCGCGGCGCCCAGGGCGGCGTCGGGGACGGCGCGGAACGTGCCGCCCCGGCCGAGGTCGAAGATGACGGCCGCCGGAACGATCGGTACGGCACCGCCCTCCACCGGATACCCGATGCCCGCGTCGGCGAGCCGGTCCACGACTCCGCACGCCGCCCCCAGCCCGAACGCGCTGCCGCCCGACAGCACCACGGCGTGCACCCGTTCCACGAGGTTGCGCGGGTCGAGCAGTTCCGTCTCCCTGGTTCCCGGCGCGGCCCCGCGTACGTCGACCCCGGCCACCGCGCCCTCGGCGGGCGCCACGACCACGGTGGTGCCGGTGCGGTGCCCGCCGCCGACCCGCTGCGCGTGGCCGACGCGCAGGCCGGGGACGTCCACCAGGGAGTTGGCGGGGCCGGCGCGCATCAGTGGTCCCCGGTCAGAAACCGGCGGGCGGCCTCGGCGAACACCTTGGCGCACTGGACGATCTCGGCGACCTCGACGAACTCGTCCGCCTGGTGGGCGATCCACTTGCCGCCCGGCCCGTAGACGACGGAGGGGATGCCACCCCAGTGGGTCAGCACGGTGCCGTCGGTGGAGCCGGGCACGCCGCCGTACACCGGTTCCCGCCCGGTCACGGTGCGGTGCGCGGCGGCCAGCGCGGCCACCACCGGGTCGGCAACGGGCACGTCGACCGGCGGCCGGTCCACCAGCGTCGACACCTCGGCGGTGATCCCGTCGCGGCCGGCGAGCGCCGCCACCCGCTCGGCGATGACCTTGTGCTCGACCCCGGGGATGGTCCGCACGTCGATGAAGACGGAGGCGACGGCGGGGATGACGTTGACCTGTTCCTCGGACCCGGCCCGCAGCACGGTCGGCGTCACGTAGACCTCGCCGAGGTGCTCGTGCGCCGGATGCAGCGTCTGCAGCTCGTCCTGCAGGGCCCGCAGGCCGGCGAGCAGCTCGGCCACGGCCTGGATGGGGTTGCGGCCGTGCTGCGGCATCGCGCCGTGGGCCATCTTGCCGGTGAGGTCGGCGCGCAGCCGCAGGGCGCCCTTGGCGACGGCGCAGATCTCGCCCGCCTCGGGCTCGGCGACGATCGCGCCGTCCACGTCGGCCGCCAGGCCCTCGGAGACGAAGTGGTGGGCGCCGATCATGAGGCCCTCCTCGTCGGCCAGGGCGCACACCTTGATCCGGCCGGGGAACGGTCCAGCGAGTTGCAGGGCGCGGGTGGCGTACAGGGTGGCGGCCAGCCCGGACTTCATGTCGGCGCTGCCCCGACCCCACAGCCGCCCGTCGCGGATCTCGCCGCCGAACGGGTCGACGGTCCAGGTGGACAGGTCGCCCTCGGTCACCACGTCGGTGTGGCCCTCGAACATCAGGGTCGGCCCGTCGCCGCCGCCGCCCTCGACGACCGCCACGACGTTGGGCCGTCCCGGCGCGGCCTCGTACACGACCGGCTCCCAGCCCCACTCACGCATCTTCGCCGCGACGAGCTCGGCGGCGGGCCGCTCGTCACGGCCGCGCGCCGGGTCGTTGGTGCTGGGAATCCGCACCAGCGCCTGCGTGAACTCCACCACGCCGCCGGCGTCGACCTCGATCACCACAAACCCTCCAATGTCGGTACGGCCCGCAACAACTCCTGCGTGTACGGGTGGGCGGGCGCCTCCCAGACGTCGTCCACGGGCCCGGTCTCCACGATCTCGCCCGCGTTCATGACCGCGACCGTCTCGCACACGTGCCGCACCACGGACAGGTCGTGCGAGACGAAGACGAGCGTGAGGCCCAGGTCGTCGACGAGGTCGGCGAGCAGGTTGAGGATCTGCCCGCGTACGGACACGTCAAGCGCGCTGACCGGCTCGTCGGCGACCAGCACCTGCGGCCGGGGCGCGAGCGCGCGGGCGATGGCGATGCGCTGCCGCTGCCCGCCGGAGAACTGGTGCGGGTAGCGGTCGGCGGCCTCGGGCGGCAGCCCGACGTCGGCCAGCAGCTCCTTCACCCGGTCGCCGGCCGGGAGGCCGAGGGCGACGAGCGGCTCGGCGACGAGGTCGCGTACGCGCATGCGGGGGTCGAGCGAGCTCATCGGGTCCTGGAAGACGATCTGGAGGTTCTCGCGCAGGAACCGCAGCCGTTTCTCCGGCCGGCCGGAGATCTCCTGCCCGTCGAAGCGGATGGAGCCGCTGGTGGGCCGGTCGAGCGCGCACAGCAGGCGCAGGAGCGTGGACTTGCCCGAGCCGGACTCGCCGACGATGCCGAACCGCTCGCCGCGCCGGATGGTCAGCGACACGTCGCGCAGCGCGTGGACGGCGGCGCCCGGCCTGGTGAGCGAGGTGCGGGGCCGGTGGTAGACGCGGTTGAGGCCGCTCGCCTCAATCAGCGGGGTGCCAGCATGCGAAGGCATGTCCCTCTCCTGTCAGCGCCGGCGCCGCCTCGCACGTGGGGGTGGCGTGGGGGCAGCGGTTCCTGAACACGCAGCCGCCGGGGAAGCGGCCCGCCGGGGGGACGCTGCCCTGGATGGTGGGCAGCCGGGTGCCGCGCGGGGTGAGTCTGGAGGCGGCCAGCAGCCCTTCGGTGTAGCGGTGGCGAGGGCGGGTGAAGACCTCGCGGATGGATCCGCTCTCGACGACGCGGCCGCCGTACATGACCAGGACCCGTTCGCAGACGGAGGCGACGACGGCGAGGTCGTGGGTGATGAGCAGCAGCGCGGGCGCGACCTCGGCGATCAGTTCGAGCATCTGCTTCTGCACGGTGACGTCGAGCGCGGTGGTGGGTTCGTCGCAGATGAGCAGGCCGGGGCCGTTGGCCAGGGCGATGGCGAGCATGACGCGCTGCCGCTGGCCGCCGGAGAGCTGGTGCGGGTACGCGCGGGCGACCTGTGCCGGCTCGGGGAGGCGCACGCGGTCCAGCAGCGCGACGGCGCGTTCACGGGCGTCGTGGCGGGGCGTGCCGTGCAGCGTCATGACCTCGGCGACCTGGGCGCCGACGCGCATGAGCGGGTTGAGCGCGGTCATGGGCTCCTGGAAGACCATGGACACCTCGCGCCCGCGCAGGTCCTTGACCCGGCTCTCCGGCACGCCGACCAGGTCACGTCCGCCCAGCCGGGCCGTGCCCGAGGCGGTGACGTCCTCGGGGAGCAGGCCCATGAGCGACAACGCGGTCAGCGACTTGCCCGACCCCGACTCCCCGATGAGGCCGACGCGCTCGCCGGGCGCGATCGCGAACGACACCTCGCGTACGAGCTCCAGCGCCCCTGCCCGGACGCTCAGCCCTTCGACCTTCAGCGTGCTCACCGCTCCTCGACCCTCCTCAGCTTGGGGTCCAGGTGGTCGCGCAGGCCGTCGCCGAGCAGGTTGAAGCCGAGCACGGCCAGCGCGATGGCGAGGCCCGGCCAGAGCGCCAGGCGCGGGGTGGAGAACAGCAGCTCCTGCGACTCCTGCAACATCCGGCCCCACGACGGCGTGGGCGGGCGGGTGCCGAAGCCGAGGAACGACAGCGCCGCCTCGGCGAGGATCGCGATCGCGAAGGACACCGACGCCTGCACGATCAGCATGGAGCCGATGTTCGGCAGCACGTGCCGCACGGCGATGGCCGGCCGCCGGCGCCCCGCCGCCCTGGCGGCCAGGACGTAGTCGGTCACCATGATCTGGAGGGTGGCGGCGCGGGCAACCCGGGCGAACGCGGGCACGGTGGCCACCCCGATCGCGATCATCGCGGTGAGCGTGCCGGCTCCGTAGACCGCGCCGAGCATGACGGCGAGCAGCAGGGCGGGGAAGGCGAACACCAGGTCGTTGACCCGCATGATCAGCTCCGAGAGCCAGCCGCGCGGCGTCATCCCGGCGATCACGCCGAGGGGGACGCCGAGCGCGGCGGCGATGCCGACGGCCACGACGCCGACGTAGAGGGTGGTGCGCGCGCCGACCATGAGCTGGCTGAAGGTGTCGCGGCCGAACTTGTCGGCCCCTAGGAGGTAGCCGCCGCCCGGCTCGCGCAGTTTCCGCGCGGCGTCCACGAGCGTCGGGTCGTGCGGCGTCCAGAAGAACGACGCCACCGCCGTCAGCACCACGAGCCCGACGAGCGCGCCGCCGGCGACCAGCCCGGCGTTCGCCCTGCCCCTCATCGTGTCCTCCGGTTCACCGCAGAAGCCTCGGGTCGAGCAGGTGGTAGGCGACGTCCACCACGAAGTTGATCAGCAGGACGGCCGCCACCAGCACCATCACAACGCCCTGGACGAGCAGCAGGTCCCGCCCGGCGACGCCGTTCAGCAGCAGGTCGCCGAGGCCGGGGATGACGAAGACCCGCTCGACCACGACCGCGCCGATCAGCAGCGTGGCCAGTTGCAGGCCGAGCACGGTGACCACGGGGACGGAGGCGTTGCGCAGCCCGTGCCGCCACAACGCGCCCGTGCTGCCCCGCCCCTTGGCGCGGGCGGTGCGCAGGTAGTCCTCCCGCATGACGTCGAGCACGGCGCTGCGCACGTAGCGGGTGAGCACCGCGCCCTGGACGAGCCCGAGCGACGCCCACGGCAGCAGCAGGCCGCGCAGCCACTCCCCCGGGTCCTCGGCGAAGGGCACGTAGCCGCCGGACGGCAGCGCCTGGGCCTGCACGGCGAACACGTACACCAGCAGGATGCCGGCCAGGAACGCGGGGATGGCGATGCCCACCTGGCTGGCCGCGCTGATCACCGCGCCGAGCGGGTCGCGGTGGTGCACGGCGGCGAACGTGCCCAGCGGCACCGCGAGCACAAGCGCCACCGCCATGCCGCCGAGCACGAGCACGGCCGTCACGCCGAGCCGGTCGCCGATCTGCGGGCCGATGGGCGAGCTGGTCACGTAGGAGGTGCCGAAGTCGCCCTGGAGCAGCCCTCCCGACCAGTCGAGAAACTGCACGACGGGCGGCCGGTCGGTGCCGAACTGCTCGCGCAGCGCGGCCACCGCCTCGGGCGTGGCGTTGACGCCGAGCGCGATCTCGGCCGGGTCGCCCGGCAGCAGCGACATGAACGCGAACACGACCACGGCGGCCACGGCGATGCCGGCGAGCAGCACCGCCAGTCGTTTGAGCAGGTAGAACGTCACTGCTTGGCGAGTGCGGTGAAGTCGAAGGACTCCGAGATGGCGTTCTTCGGCAGGCCGGTGACGCCCTTCTTCGCCACGATCAGGTTGGGGAAGAGGAAGAGCCAGTCGGCCGCGGCGTCCTCGGACAGGAGCTTGGCGGCCTGCTTGAGGTCGTCGCTCTGCTCCTGCTCGGTGCCCCGGTCGGCGGAGGCGAGGAGTTCGCCGAACTCGGGATTGTCGTAACCGAAGTAATACGACTTATCAGCGAAAATCCCCATGTCTCGGGGTTCGACGTGGTTGATGATCGACAGGTCGTAGTCGCCCTTCGTGAACACCTGGTCCAGCCAGCGGGCGGGGAACTCCAGCGGCTCGATCTCGGCCGTGATGCCCACCTGGGCCAGCTGCGACTTGACGACCTGGGCGCTGCTCACCGCGTACGGCAGGTTGGGGATGCGCATCTTGACGTTGTACGTCTTGCCGCCGAGCAGCTGCTTGGCCTTGGCCGGATCGTACGGGTAGTCGCCGGTGCGGTCTTCGTACCAGGGGTCGGTGGGCGGCACCATCGAGCCGATCAGCCCACCGCGCCCCGCCCAGGCGGTGTCGAGCAGCGCCTTGTGGTCGATGGCGTGCCGGACCGCCTGCCTGACCTTCTTGTCGTCGAACGGCGGGCGGGCGTTGTTCATCGACAGCACCACCTCGCCGTTGGTGGTGCCCTCGATCACCTCGAAGCGGTTGGGGTCGGCGAACTGCTGCAGAGACTCCGGCGCCTGCACGCTGGAGATGACGTCGATGCCGCCGGTCAGCAGCGCGTTGTTCATCGCCGTCGCGTCCCTGAAGTATTTCAGCGTGATCGACGACAGCGGGGGCTTCGTGCCCCAGTAGGAGGGGTTGGCGTCGAGCTGGACGGAGTCGCCGCGCCGCCACGAGCCGAGCACGTACGGGCCGGTGCCGACGGGCTTGTTGGCCAGGTCGGACACCCCGGTGCGGCTGAACATCGCGCCCAGCCTGGTGGTCATCGAGTAGAGGAAGCCGTTGCTCGGCTGCTTGAGCCTGACCACGGCGGTGGTGTCGTCCTTCTTCTCCACCTTGTCGACGACGTCGAGCTGCGACTTGATCTTGAGTTTCCAGTCGGACTGCACCCGGTCGAGCGAGAACACCACGTCGTCGGCGGTGAACGGCGCGCCGCTGGAGAACGTGACGTTGTCGCGCAGGGTGAAGGTGTAGGTCTTCCGGTCGTCGGAGACCTCCCACTTCTCGGCCAGCAGCGGCACGATCCTGCCCTCCTGGTCGAGCTTGACCAGGCCCTCATAGACGTTGACGAGCAGCGCCTGCGGGATCGCGGCGCCCTCGGTGGAGGTGAAGTCGAGGTTCGCCGGTTCGGCCACGAACCCGACGGACAACGACTGCGCCTTGGGGGCGGACCCCCCGCCGTCGCCGCCGCCGCAGGCGGCCGTGCCCAGCAGGAGACCGCCGACGGCGATCCAGATGCCGATGCGCCTCATGTCTTCAGCCTCCTGGCTAGTGCACTGGTCGGACCAGTAGGCTGCACATTGCCAGTCGTCGGCGGCTCGGGTCAAGGGGGATTGCATGGGTGGTCCGCGGTTCGAGCCGGTGCGTGCCGTACGCGCCTACGAGCGGGTCGTGGAGCAGGTCGAGGAGGCCATCGAGAGCGGCTCGCTCAGCCCGGGCGAGCGGCTGCCGAGCGAACGCGAGCTGATGGTGCAGTTCTCGGTCAGCCGATCCACCGTGCGCGAGGCGCTTCGGGTGCTGCAGGCGCGCGGCCTGGTGCGCTCGCGTCCCGGCGATCCCCACGGGGCGGAGGTGCTGCCGTTCACGCCCGCCGCCCTGCACAAGTCGATGACCACGCTGGCCAGGGTCGCGGAGCTGTCGCTGGCCGAGCTGGTGCAGTTCAGGATGGTGCTCGACTCGTCGGCCAGCCTGCTGGCCGCCCGGCTGCGCACCGACGGGCAGCTCGCCGAGATGGACGCGGCCGTCGGGCGCATGCGCGCCGCGGCCGACCACGACGCGTTCGTGGCCGAGGACGTCGCCTTCCACGACGTGGTGGCGCGGGCCAGCGGCAACAAGCTGATCCAGATCTGCACGGACGTCGTCCGCTCTATCGTGCTCGGGCTCGTCTCGGAGAAGCTCGCCGCCGCCCCCGACAAGCGGGCGCTGATGCGGCAGACGATCGAGCACCACGAGGAGGTGCTGGCCGCGGTGCGCGCCGGCGACGGGCCGCTGGCCGCCCGGCTGACCCGCGAGGCGATGTACGACTATTACGCGGACTACGTGCCGGCCGGCGAACGTCCGGCCCTGCGGGCGCTGCTGGAGTGATCGCGCTGACCCCGCACTGGGCTCCTGACGGGGAGCGGCGAATGTTATCTTGCCCACGTGCCGCTCGATGATGGGGACGCGTTGCGCGAGGCGTTCCTTCGTGAGCCGCGCCGCTACACCAGCCACCAGGTCGCCGACATGGCGGGAGTGCCGGTCTACCGCGCGCGGCGGCTCTGGCGCGCCCTCGGGCTCCCCAACGTGGCCGACGACGCGGTCGAGTTCACCGACTCCGACGTCGAGGCGCTCAGGACGATGTTGCGCATGGTCGGCTCCGGCGCCTACGACGAGGAGCACATGCTGCTGATCGCCCGCTCCATCGGCCGGGCCACGACCAGGCTGGCCGAGTCGCAGGCCGAGGTGGGCGTGGAGTCGCTCGACCAGGCGGGCGTGCCGCTGGAGGAGCGGCCGCGGGCCTGGCGCAGGCGGGCCGAGCTGGTGGTGCCCGACCTGGCGCGGCTGCTGGTCTACGCCTGGCAGCGCCAGCTCGCCGCCGCCGCGGGGCGCATCGCGGGCCAGGACATGAGCGCGGTGCGCCTGTCCGTCGGGTTCGCCGACCTGGTCGCGTTCACCCGGCTGAGCCGGCAGATCACGCTGAGCCAGCTGGCCAGTCTGGTCGACCGGTTCGAGGGGCGCTCGGCCGACATCGTGACCTCGTCCGGCGGGCGGGTGGTCAAGACGCTGGGCGACTCGGTGTTGTTCGTGGCCGACGAGGCGCACGTGGCGGCGGAGATCGCGGTGCGGCTGGTGGAGACCCACGCCCGGGGCAAGGACATGCCGGAGCTGCGGGTGGGGCTGGCGGCCGGGCCGGTGATGTGGCGCATGGGCGACGTGTTCGGCACCACGGTCAACCTGGCCAGCAGGCTGACCGCGCTGTCGTTGCCCGGCACGATCCTGGCCGATCCGCAGCTGGCGGAGGAACTGGAGGACGACCGGGCGTTCCGGCTGCGGGCGGTCGACCGGCTGTCGGTGCGAGGGCTGGGCGAGCTGGTCCCGTTCACGGTCACGCGCGCCGAGACCTCCTGACCGCGGCACCCCGGCCTGGCGACCCCGCGGCGGGGGCAACCTGCCGTCGCGCTCGATGCGTCACTACCGTCAGCAAGCTTCGAGGAGGCAACTCACGTTGGCGGATAGGGCGATATTTCAAGATTTCGTGGCGACCCGGTCGGATCGGCTGCTGCGCACGGCGTACCTGCTGACCCACGACTGGGGGGTCGCGGAGGACCTGCTGCAGGAGTCACTGGCCAAGGCCTGGTTCGCCTGGCCGGGCATCGAGGAGCCCGAGGCGTACGTGCGCCGGGTCCTGGTGACCACGTACACGTCCTGGTGGCGGCGCAGGTGGCGCAGGGAACTGCCCAGCGACGACCTGCCCCACGGCGCGTCACATGACCCTCCCTGCGACGAGCGGGAGGAGCTGTGGCGGGCGGTCCGCCGCCTCCCGCCCCGGCAGCGCGCGGTGGTCGTGCTGCGCTTCTACGAAGACCTGCCGGTGGCCGAGGTGGCCACGGTCCTGGGCTGTCAGGAGGGCACGGTCAAGAGCCAGTGTGCCAAGGCGCTGGCCAAGCTGCGAGTGGACGAGTCGATCGTGAAGGAGTTGCACCGATGAGCGCGCACGACCTGCGTGACGTCCTGCGGGAGCGGGCCGAGGCGCCGGCTCCCGCCAACCCGCACCGGCACGACCAGATCCGCGCCCGCGTCCGCAGGGCACGCATCCGTAGGAGGGTCCTGGCCGGTACGGCGGTGGCGGCGGCCGCGGTGCTCGGCGTCTCCCTCATCCCAGGCGCGGCCGATGTCCCCGCCAGGGAGATCACCGCGGCGGCCGGGCCGGCGTCCTCGCTGCCCGAGACGTTCACCTCCGGCGACGGCACCGAGTACCGGCGGGTGGCCACGGCCGAGCTGAAGGCCGAACCCGACCAGAAGACGTCGGTCACCGTTCCCGTCTCGGGCAAGCCGCTGGACGCGGCCGGGCTCTGCGCGGGCAAGCCCACCGGCCAGCCACCGCATATCCGCGTCAACGGCGAACTCCAGGAGGCCGGCTTCCTGAGGTGCGGGACGGACATGGAGCTCAAGCCGCTGGTCGTGCCGGAGGGTGCCACGGAGATCACCGTCACCTTCGACACCGTCACGTCCGGGTACGGCTGCGTGAGCGACAGGAAGGGCGGGAAGTGCAGGCCGCAGACGCCGCACCACGCCGCCTGGAGACTGGGTGTCTATGAGTGGACGCCGCCCGCCGAGCCGGTCGAGCCGGAGGAGCCCAGAGCGTTCCCCGCCAGGCTGGGCGGCATGAAACTGGCCGCGAAGTCCGCCGGCGTGTGGGACGACGACCGCTCCTTCGAACTCGTGGTCGAGAGCCCGGGAGGAAAGCTCGGCCTCGAACAGCTCTGCACGGGCGACCTGGCCGGGCGCATGTGGTTCACCTACCGGATCAACGGCGAGGACTCCGGTGTGACCGCGGACTGCGCCACCTGGAAGAGCGGGCCCTTCCCGCTGGCCATGGGAGAGACCACGGTGCCCAAGGGCGGGAAGGTGAGGATCACCGGGAAGGTGGGCCTGCGGGGTGAGGCCACCAACCGGCCGGTCCGCTGGTCGGTGGCGGCGTACGTGAAGTGACCGCGCCCTGACCGGCCGCCGTCGGCGGCCGGTCAGAACCGGTCGCGCAGTTCCCGCTTGAGCACCTTGCCCGAGGCGTTCTTGGGCAGCGACTCCACGAACACCACCCGCTTCGGCGTCTTGAAGGCGGCCAGCCGCTCCCGCAGGAACACGATCAGCTCGCCGGCCGTCACCCCGGCGCCCTCGCGCAGCACCACCGCGGCCGTCACCGCCTCGATCCACCGCTCGTTCCGCACGCCGAACACGGCCGCCTCCGCGACCTGCGGATGCTGGTAGATGGCCTCCTCCACCTCGCGGCTCGACACATTCTCGCCGCCCGACTTGATCATGTCCTTCTTCCTGTCGACCACCGACAGGTAGCCGTCGGCGTCCATGACGCCCAGGTCGCCGCTGTGGAACCAACCGCCGCGGAACGCCTCCTCCGTCTTGCCGGGGTCGTTCCAGTAGCCGAGCATGGCATGCGGGCTGCGGTGCACGATCTCGCCGACCACGCCGGGCGGCACCGGCCTGTCCTCGTCGTCGACGATCCTGGTCTCGACGTTCAGGGCCGGCCTGCCCGCCGAGCCGAGCCGGGTGAGCTGCTCGTCGGGGCCGAGGATCGTGGCGACGGGCGCCATCTCGGTCTGGCCGTAGAAGTTGAACAGGCGCACCTCGGGCAGGCGGGTGGAGATCTCCTTCAGCACCTCCACGGGCATGATCGAGGCGCCGTAGTAGCCCTTGCGCAGCGACGACAGGTCACGGCGGGCGAAGTCGGGGTGGCGGAGCAGCCCGATCCAGACGGTGGGCGGGCAGAACACCTTCGTCGCGCGCTCGCCCTCGATCGTGGCCAGGATCACGGCCGGGGTTGCTCCCGGCAGGATGATGTTGGTGGCGCCCAGGTAGATGCCGGGTGTGAGGAAACAGTGCAGTTGCGCGCAGTGGTAGAGAGGCAGCGCGTGCACCTCGACGTCGTCAGGACTCATCTCGCCGTCGACGACGCACGTGACGTACTGTGAGATCAAACTGCGGCTCGACAGCATGGCGCCCTTGGGGCGCGACTCGGTGCCGCTGGTGTACATGAGCTGGACCGGGTCGTCGTCGGCGATGTCGGCCTGCGGCTCCGACGCGTCGTCGCAGGCCTCCCAGTCGGCGAACGCCTCCCATTCACCGGCCGCCGTGCCGATCACCCCGCGTACGGCGACCCGCGGGCCCGCCGCCGCGGCGGCCACCGGCAGCAGCGCCTCCTCCACCAGCATCCCGGTCGCGCCGGAATGCTGCAGGATGTACGCGACCTCGTCGCTCCCGAGCATGAAGTTGATCGGCACGGAGATCGCGCCCAGCCGGGCCAGCGCGAAATACGCGACCACGAACGCGTGGTTGTTGTGGCTCAGCACCGCGAACCGGTCGCCCTTGCCGACGCCGCGCGCCGCCAGCGCGTTGGCCGTGCGATTGACCGTCAGGTCGAGGTCGGCGTAGTTCTGCCGCACGTCGCCGTAGACGATGGCGGTCTTGGCGGGGTGGCGGGCGGCCGAGCGCCGCAGCAGGTCACCGATGGCATGCCGGCGGATCATGGGATGTCCTCCAGTCGCGCAGAACCAAGTTCGGGTGATCCTAACCGTTTTCTCCCCTTTCGCGCCTGCGCGGCGGCGCCGATGGCGGGCATAGAGGGTGGTCATGAGGGAATCCGCTGACGTAACGATGTCATCTCAGCACACGGAGACGCTCACCCGTCCCATCCGAGAGAGGCCGCGCCACCGCCATGCCGCCCATCCCAGAGCTCATGCACCGCACGTTCTTCCGCGCCCTGTCGCTGCTCCCGCCGCAGGCCCAGGGCATGGTCCTCGGCCGTTTCTTCGACTGGCGGCACCGCGTGCCCGACCCGTGGAGATTGTCGACCGACACCTACGAGCGGCAGAAGTACGAGGCCACGCTGGAGCACGTGCCGCGCAGGCCGTACCGACGCATCATCGAGGTGGGGTGCGCCGAGGGCGCGTTCACCCGCACGCTGGCGGCGGCCTATCCGGAGGCGCAGATCGTCGGCGTGGACGTCTCCGCGCGGGCGCTCGCGCGGGCGCGCCGGCGGGTCCCCGGCGGCGGGCGGGTGCGCTTCGTCCAGGCCGACATCCTCACCCATGTGCCCGAGCAGCGCTTCGACCTGGTGTTCTGCTCGGAGACCCTCTACTACCTGGGCCGTCCCGACCGCCTGCGCCAGGTCAGCGCCCGTCTGGCCGGGTTGCTCGTGCCCGGCGACGGAGTGCTGGTGACCGTGCACCCCTGGCCGGAGGCCGGGCGGCTGCACCGCTATCTCGACGCCGACGCGGCGCTGTCGCGGCTGGCCGAGGAGGTCTATCCGGCGCCGCCCCGCCCGTACGCCGTCACGATCTACACGACGAGGGCCGGCCCGCCGCCCGCGTGAGTCAGGGCGGGACGCCGGTGGTGCTTCCCGGCCGTCCCGAAGGGCGGCGGTCGAGGGCCTGGGCCCATTTGACGGCCACGGCGGCCACCTGGACGAGCTCGGCCCGCAACCGGCCGGGCTCGGTCTCCGCGAACGCCTCCAGCACCTCCTCCGCCAGGATGTGCCGCCACGTCAGCGCCCCTTCGCGGGCGGCCGTGTCCGTCGCGTGCCGGGCCACGCCGGACTCGGCCACCGCCCTGTCCCCGCCGGTCCCGTCAGGCAGGACCTGCGTGCCCCACCGCGCGTCCTGCGCCGCCCGTTCCGCCGCCACGTCCGCGAGCACCTTCGCCAGCGAGCCCGGCACGCCCGCATCTCCGTCCTGAGTCATCACCCCAGTCTGTCCCCCTCACGAGCGGGTCGCTCGCCTCGGAAACCCGGGCCCAGGTCCGTCAGCCCGGCGCACACGTGGTCCCTGAACGCCCGCGCCGCCGGGGTCAGCCGCTCGCCCGCCGGCCAGCTCACGCCGATCGTCCTGAACACCGGCGGCGACAGCGGGATCTCCACGACCCCCGGGACGGAGCCGGGCGGCCCGGAGCGCGGCAGGATCGCCACCCCCAGCCCTCCGCGAGCGCGGCGAGGCGGCGGCTCGCGGTCGGCTGGGGGATGCCGAGCAGCTCGGCCGCGCGGGTCACGTGCCCGGTCTCGCCGACGGTTGCGATCAGCGCCAGGTCGGAGGCGAGGCGGGCGGCCAGCTGCTCGTAATCATTCATCAGAGCATGAATCATCCCCCATTCCTGTATTGGACGTATCTATGGGTCGCTGCCTAGCGTGGCGCGGGTGGTGGTCGGTCAGGCTCAGGAGCTGCCCGCGGCCACGCGGCGGGTCAGCGCGGCCGTCGCGGCCGCCGGAGTGTCGTCGTTCGCCCTGCTGTACGCGCCCCAGCCCGTGCTGCCGCACCTCGCCGGGGAGTACCGGCTGGATCCAGGAAGCGCGACGCTGGCGATCGGCGTGGCCACGACCGCGCTCGCCGTGACGGTGCTGCCGCTGGCCTGGCTGGCCGGGGTGGCCGGGCGGCGGCGGGTGATCCTCTGGTCGGTGCTCGTGTCGGCGGCCGTCGGGCTGGTGCTGCCGCTGGCTCCGTCGTTCCCCGTGCTGCTGGCGCTGCGTGCGGTCCAGGGGGTGGCGATCGCCGGCTTCGCCGGGGTGGCGGCGGCGTACCTGGCCGACCGGCTGGGCACGGCGCGGCTGCCCGGCGCGGTGGGCGCGATGATCGCGGGCAACACGGTGGGCGGAATGCTCGGGCGGCTGGGCGCCGGATTCGCCGCCGAGCCGCTGGGCTGGCAGGGGGCGTTGTTCGCCGTGGCGGGGGTCTCCCTGCTGTGCGCGTTGTTCACCGCCCTGGCCCTCCCCCGCGACCCGACCCCGCGGCCGCAGGAGAAGGCCCC
This sequence comes from Nonomuraea sp. K271, assembly GCF_009908215.1. Lineage (NCBI taxonomy): Bacteria > Bacillati > Actinomycetota > Actinomycetes > Streptosporangiales > Streptosporangiaceae > Nonomuraea > Nonomuraea sp. K271. The sequence continues at coordinate 46,978 of NZ_JAAAHR010000040.1, forward strand.
GACGCCCGGGGAGACGCCGGGTCCGACGGCCCCGGACGCGCGTACCGGCGGGCGGCTGGTGGCGGCCTACGCCGTCGGGGCGCTGGGCATGGGGGCGTTCGTGGCGTTGTACAACGCCGCCGGGTTCCGCCTGTCCGCGCCGCCCATCTCGCTCAGCACCGCCGCCGCCTCCCTGGTCTTCCTCGCCTACGCCATGGGCACCGCCTCCTCGGCCGCCGCCGGTCGGATGGCCGCCCGCCTCGGACGTACGCCAGCCCTCCTCGCGGCGCTGCTGGTCACCGTGGCCGGCGCCGTCATGACCGCGCATCCGGCGCTGCCGCTCGTCGTGCTCGGCTTCGCCGTGCTGACCGCCGGGTTCTTCGCCGCGCACGCCATCGCCAACGCCCGGGTCGCCGCCGACGCCCCGCCGCGCGCCCGCGGCAGGGCCGCCGGAATGTACACCCTGGCGTACTACCTGGGCAGCGGCGTGGGCGGCACCGCGGGCGGCGTCGTGTACGGCCACGCGGGCTGGACCTGGCTGGTGGTCGTGACGTCGGCCTGGTTGCTGCTGGCGGGTGCGGCCGTGCTCCTGTCGCGCTTCCTCCCACGGGCAGGCGGAGCGGCGCGGGTCAGGCGGTGAGGTCGCGTTCGAGGGCGTCGGCGAGCCACAGGTGGGTCGAGCCGAGCGTGGCCTTCTCCCCGCTGACCTCGCTCACGAGCCGCCAGTAGCGGCGGAAGCGCGGGTCGCGGTCGGGTTGCACGTTGGCCAGCAGCTCGCGCCGGAACCCCTGGGTGTCGCGGACGCCCCGTACGGCGGCGTGCACCGCGACGTACCGGTCCAGCTCGGGGCCGGGCCGCGGCGCCTCCCCCGCGACCACGAGCGGCTCGACCAGCGCGCACGCCTCGCCGACGCCGTACATCAGCTCGTCCTCGTCGTGAATCTCCTTCAGGTTCTCCAGCGCCCGGCCGCGCAGGAGGCGCGTCAGCGACCGGTCGGCGACCAGGGCGACCAGCTCGGCGTACGCGACCACCTGGGGCACGGCCGGATCGGCGGGCGGCGCGGGCACGACCAGGTCCACGAACGCGCTGGCCAACTTGCCGGAGGCGGGGATGGCCACCATCTGGCGCCGCCAGAAGGCGGCCAGCGCGTCGCGGGCGGCGGCGCCGTCCTCCACCGCGGCCAGCAGCTCCAGCCGGGCTGCCCTCTCGGCCGGCCCCGCCTCCTCGACGGCGCGCAGCGCGGCCCGCCGCCAGGCCAGTTCGGCGAGCCGGACGTCGAGGGCCGCCCGCTCCTCCGCCACCGCCTCCGCCACGGAACGCTCCCCGGCCAGCACGCGCGCGATCGCGGCCAGCCCCAGGCCTAGCCCGCGCAGCCGCCTGACCATGCCGAGCCGCTCCACCGCGGCGCTGTCGAACCTGCGGTGCCCGCCGACCGTCCGCACCGACGCGATGATGCCCTCGTCGCAGTAGTAGCGGATCGTCCGCACGGGCACGCCGGTCAGCGCCGCCAGGTCGCCGATCCCCAGCGTGTCGTCGCTCACAGGCACTTGAACCTCCACCCGACTGGAGTTTCTACGGTAGCGGTGTACCTGTTGAGAGGAGTTCTCGCCCATGACGACATTGGACACCGCACGGCTCGCGGAGGGCTTGCGGGAGCGGACGGCGGGGTTCGCCCGCGCGGTCGCCGGCGGCGACCCGGACGCCCAGGTGCCGACCTGCCCCGAGTGGCGGCTGCGCGACCTGGCCGGTCACATCGGGCACGCCCACCGGTGGACGGCCGAGCTGGTGCGCCAGGAAGCGGACACACCCATCGCCGCCCCCGCCGCGGACGACCCCGGTCCTCAGGACACGTGGGAGCGGTGGCTGACGGAGGGAGCGGAGAAGGTGATCGACGCGGTCCAGGAGGCGCCGGCCGGCGCCCGGGTCTGGTCGATGGCGGGGCCGACGCCGCCGATGTTCTGGTTGCGCAGGATGCTGGGCGACACCGTCATCCACCACTACGACGCGGCGGCCACGACCGGCGCCCCGTTCGACGTCGCCGACGACCTGGCGGCCGACGTGATCTCCGAGGGCATGGGGCTGCTCGCGGAGCCGTCCGCGGTGCGGTTCAAGCCCGAGTTGGCCGAACTGCGCGGCCGGGGCGAGACGATCGTGATCCGGCCGGACTCGGGGCAGGGCTGGGTGATCACGAGGACGCCGGAGGGAATCCGTTGCGAGCGCGGGGACGGTGACGGCGACGTCGTGGTGTCGGGCCCGGTGACGGAGCTCATGCTCGTGTTCACCCGGCGCGTGCCTGCCCGCGACGTCACGGGCGACCGCGCGCTGCTCGACCACTGGCTCACGCACACCGCGTTCTAGCCCTCCTGAAGCGGGTCAGAGTTCGACGTGGGTGTCCGGGTTGCCGCCGAGCCGCCCGTCGTTGTCGAGCTCGGCCATCCTGGCCATCTCCTCGTCCGTCAGGCTGAAGTCGAACACGTCCAGGTTCTGCCGCATCCGTTCGGGGTGGGCCGACTTGGGGATCGGCACGGCGCCGAGCTGCAGGTGCCAGCGGAGCACGATCTGCGCGGGGGTGCGCGCGTGGGCGGTGGCGAGGTCGGCGACGACGGGCTCGTCGAGGAGCTTGGAGCCGCGGCCGAGCGGGCTCCACGACTCGGTGACGATGCCGTGCTCGGCGTGCCAGGCGCGCAGCTCGCGCTGCGCGAAGCCGGGGTGCAACTCGACCTGGTTGACGGCGGGCAGCACGCCGGTCTCCTCGGCCAGCCGCCGCATCTGGGCCGGCGTGAAGTTGGAGACGCCGATCGAGCGGGCCAGTCCCTGCTCGCGCAGGTCGGCGAAGGCGCGCCAGGTGTCGACGTAGAGGTCGCGTCCGGGCAGCGGCCAGTGGATCAGGTACAGGTCCACGTAGTCGAGGCCGAGTCTGGCCCGGCTCTCCTCGAAGCCGCGCATGGCCGCGTCGTAGCCGTGGTGGGACCCGCGCAGCTTCGTGGTGATGAACAGGTCATCGCGGGCCACGCCCGCCTCGGCCACGGCGGCTCCCACCCCGGCCTCGTTGCCGTAGCTGGCGGCGGTGTCGATCAGCCGGTAGCCGAGCGATATGGCGTGTCTCACGGCCTGATGGGCTCCGTCGTCGTTCATGGGCCACGTGCCCAGACCGAGACGCGGCATCGGGCGGCCGTCGCAAAGCATGATGGTCATGGCCACATCCTTGCCCGATGCCCACCCGAAACAACCACCTTTGTCGCATTCGTACCAGTGCGGCTCGCGTGGACGGCCGGGGCCCTCAGCCCTCCAGGTAGCGCAGGATGGCCAGCACCCGGCAGCTGTAGCCGGGGTCGCGGGGCAGGTCGAGCTTGTCCATGATGGCGTTGACGTGCTTCTCCACGGTGCTGAGCGAGACGTGCAGGCGCTCGGCGATGGCGGCGTTGACGTAGCCCTGCGCCAGGTGCCGCAGCACCTCGCCCTCACGCGGGCTCAGCCGGCTCAGCGGGTCGGTGTGGGTGGTGCGGGCCAGCAGCTGGCGCACCACCTCCGGGTCGAACGCCGTGCCGCCCGTCCGCACCCGCTCCAGCGCGTCGAGGAACTCGCCCACCTCGGAGACCCGGTCCTTCAGCAGGTAGCCGAGCCCTTCGGCGGGCCCGGCCAGCAGCCTGGCCGCGTAGCGCTGCTCGACGTACTGCGACAGGACGAGCATGCCGACGCCCGGCAGGCGGCCGCGGAGCTCCAGCGCCGCGCGCAGCCCTTCGTCCTTGTGCGTCGGAGGCATCCGCACGTCGACCACGGCCACGTCGGGCCGGTGGCGCTCGACGGCGTCGAGCAGCGAGGGGGCGTCGCCGACGGCGGCGACCACCTCGTGGCCCGCGTCGTCGAGCAGCCGGGTCAGCCCTTCGCGCAGCAGCACGGAGTCGTCGGCCAGGATCAGCCGCACGGCGGCGCCTTGGGCAGCGACGCGGTGATCCTGGTGGGGCCGCCGGGCGGGCTGTCCACGGCGAACGTGCCGTCGAGGGCCATCACGCGCCTGGCCAGCCCCGACAGGCCGCCGCCCGAAGGGTCGGCGCCGCCCTCGCCATCGTCGGAGATCGCCACCCTCACCACCTGTTCGTCCTCGTCCAGCACCACCAGGATGTCACGGGCGCCGGCGTGCTTGACCGCGTTCGTGATCGCCTCGCGGGCCACGAAGTAGAGCGCCGTCTCGACCTCGGATACGGGCCGGCCGCTCAACCTGTGGTGCACGGTCACCGGGACACTCGACCGTTCCGCGACGCCCGCCAGCGCGGCGTGCAGCCCCAGTTCGTCGAGGGCGGTCGGGTAGATCCGCCAGGCGACGCTGCGCAGCTCGTCGAGCAGTCGGCGCGACTCGGCGTAGGCCTGGGCGACCAGTTCGGCGGTGCGGTCGTGGTCTCGGGTGTGCTGTGCGCGGCCGAGCAGCATGGCCAGGGCCACACCGCGCTGCTGCACGCCGTCGTGCAGATCGCGCTCGATCCTGCGCCGTTCGTCGTCGACGGCCTTGACGATGCCCGAGCGGGTGGCGGTCAGCTCGGCGATCCGCCTGCGCATCAGCTCCTCGCCGCCCGGGCCGAGCAGGTGGGCGGCCAGGCGCCGTTCCAGCGCCGCCACCCCCACCACGAACAGGCCGGTCACCGCCAGCAGCGCGATCCCGCCGGTCAGGCCCAGCGTCCAGCCGCTGGTGACGAGCCGCACACCGGGCAGGTCGAGCGGCACCGTCTCCGACCCGCCCGTGACCAGCTCCCATGACCCGCCCGCCAGCAGCAGCCCGCCGACGAACAGTCCCGCCGCGCAGACGTAGCCGCTCACGACGCCCAGCGCGGCACGCGCGGCGAGGAACGCGTAACCGCCGTCGGGCCGCGCCGTCTCGTGCCCGAACCATCGCGACAACCTGGCCCGCTCGACGGCCACCAGCCGGTCCCGGCCCCTCGCCGCGAGCGGCCTGGCGGCCGGGACCAGCGCCGCGGGCCACGCCACGAGAAAGAACGCCAGCTCGGCGAGGCCGAGGACCATCCCCAGGAGGACCCCGGCCAGCAGACGGACCACCACGATCCCCGGCACGAGCGCGAGTCTAGGCGTCACGGCGGCGCAACACGGCGAGCCCGATCGCCAGGGCCGCCGCCGTCCAGACGAGCAGCCAGGCCAGGCCCTCCCCCGCGGAGTACGGGATCGGCCCGCCGGTCATGTTGGCCGTACTGCCCATGAAGGCCAGCCCGGCGAACGTCGGGAACCGCAGGGAGGCCTCCAGCGCCGGCGGGGCGCCCGTCATCAGCAGGAGCAGCGGCAGGCCCATGAGCAGCATGAACACCACGGTCAGCGTCCCGGCCGCGCTGCGCATCGCGGCCCCGATCCCCACGGTCATCACCGACACGAGCGCCAGGAACACCCCGGCTCCGAGCAGGTCGGGCACGAGCTCGCCGATCCGCGTCACCACCAGGCCCCCGAACACCTCCGCCGACAGCAGCACGTGGACGGCCGCCGCCGCCACCGCCCCGGACACCACCCCGGCCGCCAACATCACCGGCCCCACGACCAGCACCTTGGCCGCCAGTACGACGCCGCGGGCGGGAGTGGCCTGCAACGTCACCCGGATGCTCCCCGAGGCGTACTCCGACGTGATCACCAGCATCGCCGCCGCCACCATCGCGAACTGCACGAACGGCGTCGCGGACACCACCGGCTCGCCGGACGCCACCCGTACGCCCGCGCCGCCCTCGCGCAGCGCCTCGGTGGCCGTAGCGCCCCCCAGCGTCAGCGCGCTCAGCACCATGAGCACCAGCGCGCCGGCCAGGCACCACCACGTGGACCGCACCGACCACAACTTGCCCCACTCGGCGCCGACGGCCTGCCACAGCGTGCTCATGCTCCGCCCCTCCTCGCGCCGTACTCGACGCTGCCCGACGTCAGCTCCTGATAGGCCTGCTCCAGCGAGGCCTCACGGGTGCGCAGCTCGTGCAGGCGGATGCCCGCCTCGTACGCCAGGTCGCCGACCCGCTCGGTGGCGGCGCCGGTGGCCTCAAGCTCGTTCTCGCCCAGCCGCTCCACCGTGATCCCGGCGGCGCGCAGGCGTACGGCGAGGTCCCGCGCGTGCGGCGTGCGCACGAGCACGGCCGTGAGCGAGCTGCCCGCGATGACCTCGTCCAGCGGCGCGTCCGTGATGAGCCGGCCCTTGCCGATCACCACGAGGTGGTCGGCGGTGAGCTGCATCTCGCTCATCAGGTGGCTGGAGACGAACACCGTGCGCCCCTCGTCGGCCAGCGACCGCATGAGCCCGCGCACCCACCGCACGCCGTCCGGGTCGAGCCCGTTGACGGGCTCGTCGAACATCACCACCTCGGGATCGCCGAGCAGCGCCGCCGCGATGCCGAGCCGCTGGCTCATGCCCAGCGACAACGCGCCCGCGCGTCTGTGCGCCGCGCCCGCCATGCCGACCGTCTCCAGCACCTCGGTGACCCGCCGCCGCGGGATGCCGTTGCTGCGCGCCAGCGCCGCCAGGTGCGCCTGACCGCTGCGCCCCGGGTGCAGGGCGCGCGCGTCGAGCAGCGCGCCGACCGTGCGCAGCGGGTTCTTGATCTTCCGGTACGGGACGCCGCCGACCAGCGCCGTGCCGGAGGCAGGCCGGTCGAGGCCGAGGATCAGCCGCATGGTGGTCGACTTGCCTGCGCCGTTGGGACCGAGGAAGCCGGTCACCGTACCGGGTTTCAGCTCCAGCGACAGGTCGTCGACCGCGAGCCGGTCGCCGTACCGTTTGCTCAGGTTCTTCAGACTGATCACGCTGCCCCACGCTAGGCAGCCACCGCTCCGGCCACCATGGGGGCGATCCGCCGACCTTTATGGCGGAAAACCGTAAACCGTTTCATGACCGTGCAGGCCACCTGTAAGCGGCGGGCCCTACCCTTTTCTCTTCATGTGCAGCCGTAACGTCTGTGAGGTCGTGTGTTCGGAATCATCCGCCCCTGCGGTGACCATGGGTGCCCGTCGTTGCGTGCCGCGTGGCGGGCGCATCTGTGCGGGTTGTGCCTGACGTTGAGGGACGGGCACGGGCACGGGGCCCGGCTGACCACCAACTACGACACGCTGCTCCTGTCGGTGCTCACCGAGGCCCAGCTCCCGGCCGCCGCTCCGCGCCGCACGGCCGGGCCGTGCGCGTTGCGCGGTTTCCGCCCGGCCGAGGTGGTGGACGCGCGGGGCGAGGGGGCACGGCTGGCGGCGGCGGTCTCGCTCGTGCTGGCGGCCGGCAGGCTGCGCGACCACGTGGCCGACGGGGACGCCGCCTTCGGCACCGCCGCGGCCCGCCGCCGGCTGGCCGTCCGCTGGGAGGCCGGCGGTGCCCGGCTGGGCGCCGGCGTCGGCTTCGACACCGCCGTGCTGGCCGCGACCGTGGACCGCCAGCTCGACCTGGAACGCCTGGCCACCGCACCGCCCGCGTCCGACCCCCGGCACACCCCCGGACACGAACCGGATCACCACCCCGGACACGAACCAGGCCACCACCCCGGCCGCGACCCGGGACACGGCCCTGGACACGGCCCTGGACACGGCGCTGGGCCCGCGTGCGGTCTCAGTGTGCTCGATCTCACCGCGCCCGCGGAGGACGCGGTCGCGGCGGCGTTCGCGCACACGGCGGTGCTGGCCGGGCGACCGGGCAACGCCCCTGCCCTCGCGGAGGCGGGCCGGTTCTTCGGCCGGATCGCGCACCTGCTGGACGCGGCCGAGGACCAGCACGACGACGACGCGCGTGGAGCGTTCAACCCGCTGACCGCCACGGCCACCACGGCGGCCGAGGCCCGCCGGTTGTGCGACGACGCCGCGCACGGGCTCACCCTCGCGCTCACGGACCTGGAGCTGGCCGAGCGGCACCTGGTGGACGTCCTGCTCGGCACCGAGGTACGCCGGGCCGTGACCCGCACGTTCGGCTCCGCCACCGCCTCGTACGAGCGGCCCGGCTGGATCCGCAAGTCGGCGGCCGGCGTCGCGACGTTCTGGACCTGCGGGATGTGGCGGCCCCGGTGGAGCCGGCGGCGCGGCCGCCCGAGCGAGGAGCGCTGTTACCTGCGCAAGTGCGGGGACTGCTGTGACTGCGGCGACTGTGGCTGCTGCGACTGCTCCTGAGAGGGGCCGTCAGGATTCGGTGACGGTCCTCGCGATGTCGAAGGACCGTCCCGTCACGTCCTCCTCGGCCAGCCGGTACGCCTCCACGATGGCGTCGGTCAGCGCCTTCGAGCCCAGCCGCATGGCACGGGGGTCGATGTGCAGCGCGGCCAGCGACCCCTGAGGGGTGATCTCGACGGCGACCTGCCCGCCCGCGCTCTCGCCGCGCCCCCTGGTCTCCTGCAGCAGGCGGCTGACCTCCTCGAACTTGGCCGTCTGGGCGGCCATCTCGGCGAGCGCGCGGTCGAGTTCGGGGTCGCCCGTGGGCGGTGGTGTGGTCATCTCGCTCCTCGGTCAGCGCTTGAAGATGAACGCCCTCGGCGCGTGCGCCATCGCCGAGCGCAGAGACCCTGCCACGCTCAGCTCCCCGCTGATGACGAGCGGGTAGATGGTGGACGCCGAGACCGTGCGGCGGAAGAACCGGCCCGCCGAGCCGGTGCCCAGCAGCGTATCCGTGACCTTCGTCGCGGGGAAGAACCTGCGCACGTCGCTGAGGGCCTTGATGCCGCCGTTGTAGGCCAGTTCGGCGGCGAAGTGTTTGCCGGCGTACTCGAAGAGGTTGCCCATGGGCTGGCCGGTGGCGGCGGAGCTGGCCGCGTGCACGCCGGTCTTGAGCGCGGCCCACACCACGGAGTCGGCCAGCGCGTCGAGCCCTTCGCGTACCAGGTAGGTGCCGACGCGGCGCTTGCCGATCCGCTGTTCCAGGATCAGCTTGACGATCTTCTGGAAGAGGGTGCGCTCCAGTCTGGCCCTGGCGACCAGCATGTTGAACGCCCGCTGCCCCATCAGCCTGGCCGCCGGATAGACGAAGCCGAACATCATGGTGAAGGCGATGGCGGCCAGCTGGGTGCCGATGATCCACAACTGGTCCCGGTGCTTGTCGACCGCGTCGGCGTAGTCGTCGCATCCGTCTGCCAGCTCGCGCAGTTCCTCCTGCAGGGCCGCGTAGCGGGGAGCGAGCTCGTACGGCCACACGTCCGCGAACCGGTCGACGGCCCTGCTGTCGTTGCGCCTGCGCGCCGCATCGACGGCGTCTTCCGTGCGGCCGGCGGCCATGCCGATCGAGGCGGCCAGTTCGCGCAGGGCCTTGGCGCGCGCTCTCAGGTTGGACGTGTCGGCCCGGGGTACGTACACGCCGGCAAACCAGGCGAGCGCCTGGAACGGGTCGAACATCAGGCCCCTTCCATGGGCGGGGGCGGCTGCGGGATCGGCGGCGAGGCCAGGTCGGGGATGGGCGGAAGCGACCGGATGATCTCCCCCTCCAAGTACTCCCACAGCTGTTCGAAATCGCGCAGGCCGGTGGCCGAGATGAAGCTCTTGTCGGCGACGCGGCGCATGGATTCGGTCAGCCACTCGTAGCTGTCGGCGTACCATGCGGCGAACGCGTGGCCTTGTTCGTCGTCGCCGACCAGACCGGACGTGCCGGCCAGGTCCGAGGCGACGCGCTGCAACATCACCACGTCGTCGCCGGTCTTGTCGAAGAGCCAGGCGAGCTCGCGGATCGACCGCCATTCGATCTCGACCCGATCGTTGTGGTCCCGGGGCGAGCCGATCGCCTGCCCGCTCGGCGTGGGGGCCGGTGACGGGATGAGGCCGGGCCTGCTCTCCGAGGGGGACGGGGTGCCGCTGGGGG
>NZ_JAAAHR010000399.1:0-575 GCF_009908215.1 Nonomuraea sp. K271
GAGGCGGTTTGAAGCCTCCCTCCGCAGGGCGGCTCCGAAGGGCCAAGACCTTCATCATCCGAGCAGCATCGCTCCAGATCATTCGCCTACATCGAACTCTCCTTCACGTTCAGGACACACGAATACGCCAGAAAGGGATCGTGAGGTTGCGTTGTAGCTGGTGGGAGCGGGATGCGTCGACGCCCGAGCGTTCGGCTCGGGCGGCGATGGCGTAGCGGTGTTGGGCGGCGGTCAGTCCTGGTCCGCAGCGTCGGCGGCTTGTGCGGGGTGCGCGGCTTGGCAGTCGGCGCACCGTCCGTGCCAGTTGGGGCGCTGGTAAGGATCGTGTCACCAGGTGCAGATGAGCCAGGCGCGTGATCTGGCGATCAGTCCGTTGAGCTGTCGTGCCGTTGGAGTATCCGGTACACCGTGGTGCGGGAGACCGTGAACAGTTCGGCGAGGTCGGCGATGTCGACGGCGCGTGAATACTGACCCCATGGCGACGGCCGAAATCTGACCCCCTCGTGCAGTTCACTCTGGAGGGTGATCAAGGTGGAGGACTGGGCGGAGATCCGCCGGTTGCACCGGGCCGAGGG
>NZ_JAAAHR010000400.1:0-571 GCF_009908215.1 Nonomuraea sp. K271
GATCATGTGCAGCATCAGTGTGTGGATCTCCTGGATGCGCGGGGTCTCGGACGAGGGGGCGAGAAGGAGGTGGTCGGCGTGCTTCGCGGCGACCCCGCCACCGGCGCCGCCGCCGAAGAGTACCGTGACCGCTCCCCTGCTCCGTGCGGCCGCCAGCGCCTCCACCACGTTGGGCGAGTTCCCGCTGGTGGTGAACGCCGCCACGACGTCCCCCGCCCGGGCGAGGGCCTGCACCTGCCGGGCGAAGACCTCCTCGTAGGCGTAGTCGTTGCCGATGCAGGTCATGACCGTGGCGTCGGTGCTGAGCGTCACGGCGGGCAGCGGGCGGCGGTCGCGCTTGTAGCGGCCGACCAGCTCACCCGTGAGGTGCTGGGCGTCGGCCGCGCTGCCGCCGTTGCCCATCGTGTACAGGATGCCGCCGTGGGTGAAGGTCTCGATGAGCAGGTCCGCCACGGCCTCGACCGCCGGGACGAGCTCGGCCATCCGGCGGGCCGCCGCGAGATGCCCTTCGACGTGCCCGGCCAGCAACCCGGCCGTCCCGTGAGAAATCGCGGAGGTTCCAGGTGACGCT
>NZ_JAAAHR010000401.1:0-560 GCF_009908215.1 Nonomuraea sp. K271
ATATAAGAGACAGGGCCACTACCGGTTCAGCCGACTGTCCGGTGCTGCCAGGCCCAGTGGTCTGAAGTCCGGCCGTGCCTGGCGCGTTGGGTTTCATGCCGATGGGTTCGGGTTCGGTCGTCACGGATTCGGTCGTCACGGATTCGGTCAGGCCGGGCTCGGTGATGGTCGCGAATCCGGCGGGTCCGGATTCGATCGCTCCAGGTTCGGTCGTTTCGGGTGCGGTCGTTTCGGATGCGGCCCTTTCCGGTGCGGCGGTGCCTGGTTCGGTGGTTTCGGCGGTGGTGCCTGGTGTGGCGGTTGCGGGTGTGGTGGTGCCTGGTGTTGTGGTGCCTGGTGTGGTGGTGCCGAGGGCGGCGGTGACGGGTGTGGCGGTGCCCGGTTCGGTGGTGTGGGGTGTAGCGGTGTCCGGTTCGGTGAGGGCGGGGGCGGGCTCGGCGGTCCGGGCGGTGTCCCCGTTCGCGGTGCCCGCTGCCCGGGGATGGCCGGCCGGGGCGGTTCCGGCTCCCGTGCCGTCACGGTGTGGTGCCGACGTGGAACCGGCCGGTCCACGACGGGGC
>NZ_JAAAHR010000402.1:0-509 GCF_009908215.1 Nonomuraea sp. K271
CGCCACCAGGAGGTTCTTGCCGAGCGCCATCTCACCCTGGTCGGTGCACGGCCCGTCGGCGATCACCTGGTTGACCTCGACCCGGTCGCCCTCGGCGACGATGGGCTTCTGGTTGAACGAGGTGCCCATGTTGGAGCGCTTGAACTTCGCCACACGGTATGTCGTCTGCGTGCCGTCGTCGTTCGCGACCGTGACGTAGTCGGCCGAGATCTCCTCGACGACCCCCGCCTTCTCGGCGGTGACCATGTCGCCCGTGTCGGTCGCGGCACGGTATTCCATGCCGGTGCCCACCAGCGGCGCCTCGCTCTTGAGCAGCGGCACCGACTGCCGCATCATGTTGGCGCCCATGAGCGCGCGGTTGGCGTCGTCGTGCTCGAGGAACGGGATCATCGCCGTGGCCACCGACACCATCTGGCGCGGCGACACGTCGATGTAGTCGACTTCCTCGGCACGGGCCAGCTCGGTCTCGCCGCCCTTGGTGCGGACGAGGACCCGGGACTCGGCGAACG
>NZ_JAAAHR010000403.1:0-509 GCF_009908215.1 Nonomuraea sp. K271
CGTTCGCCGAGTCCCGGGTCCTCGTCCGCACCAAGGGCGGCGAGACCGAGCTGGCCCGTGCCGAGGAAGTCGACTACATCGACGTGTCGCCGCGCCAGATGGTGTCGGTGGCCACGGCGATGATCCCCTTCCTCGAGCACGACGACGCCAACCGCGCGCTCATGGGCTCCAACATGCAGCGCCAGTCGGTGCCGCTGCTCAAGAGCGAGGCGCCGCTGGTCGGCACCGGCATGGAATACCGTGCCGCGACCGACGCCGGCGACGTCATCAGCGCGGAGAAGGCCGGCGTGGTCGAGGAGGTCTCCGCCGACTACGTCACCGTCATGAACGACGACGGCACCCGCACCACCTACCGCGTCGCCAAGTTCAAGCGCTCCAACCAGGGCACCTCGTTCAACCAGAAGCCCATCGTCGCCGAGGGCGACCGGGTCGAGGTCAACCAGGTGATCGCCGACGGGCCGTGCACCGACCAGGGTGAGATGGCGCTCGGCAAGAACCTCCTGGTGGCG
>NZ_JAAAHR010000404.1:0-478 GCF_009908215.1 Nonomuraea sp. K271
GTGTGGTACTCGGCGCCTGCGTACGGTGTGAGCGTGCCGCCGATCACGCGGACACCGGCGGCGCGCGCGGTCGCGGCGATGCGGCCGTACGCGGCGATGAGGTCGTCCGCCCGCGCGCCCGCCCCGAGGTCGTTGAGCCCGGCCAGCAGGATCACGGCGCCGATGCCCGGCCTGGTCAGCACCTCGGCGGTCAGGCGGCTCTCGGCGGATCGGCCGGTGCCCGCGGCCAGCACGCGACCACCGGAGACGCCCTCGTTGACCACGGCCAGCGGGGGGGATCCCTGTACGGCCAGGTCGGCGAGGAGGTCCACCCAGCCGTGGCCGGTCTCCGAGCCGACCCCGGTGGCGATCGAGTCTCCCAGCACCGCCACGGTCGACACGGAGGTGGGCGCGGTGACCGTCAGCGCGTCCAGCCAGTGCCAGAGCGCCACCTCCTCGGTGAACGCCCCCGAGCCCTCGTCGGCGGCGTGGTCACCGG
>NZ_JAAAHR010000405.1:0-447 GCF_009908215.1 Nonomuraea sp. K271
CAGCAGCCCACCCCCGCACCACACCCCGCTCACCGGCCTGGCCGTGGACGGCAAAACCCTGCGCGGCAGCCGCACCGGCGACGACACCGTGCACCTGCTGGCCGCCACCCGCCACGACACCCAGACCGTCGCAGCCCAGCAGCAGGTCAAGGCCAAGAGCAACGAGATCCCCGCCTTCACACCCCTGCTGCGCAGCCTGGACCTCACCAGCACGGTCATCACCGCCGACGCCCTGCACACCCAGCACGCCCACGCCCAGCAAGTGATCGCCGACGGAGGCCACTACCTGTTCATCGTCAAAGGCAACCAGTACACCCACCCTGCACCGCCGGCTCAAAGCCCTGCCCTGGCGCGAAGCGATCCTCAACGACCGCACCGACGAGACCGGCCACGGCCGCCGCGAGATCCGCCGCATGAAGATCTGCACCGCCCGCCCCGGCCTGCCCT
>NZ_JAAAHR010000041.1:0-56661 GCF_009908215.1 Nonomuraea sp. K271
GGTCAGGAGAGGTCGGCCTCGGCGAGCAGGAGGGGCACCGCCTGGGGGTCACGCAGCAGGGCGGCCACCGCGAGCCGGTCGTTCCACTGCCCCGTCGCCCACGCCAGCCCTCTGGCCAGCCCGTCGACCCCCGTGCAGTGCACCGACCCCTCGAAGAACCGCCACGAGCACTCGACCCCGTCCACGAGCAGCTTCTCGTGCTGGACGTACGTCTCCGGCGCCATCGGCAGCAGGGACCGCACCTCGCCCGGCACCCGCATGACCTCGCCCTGGGAGGTCACCTCACCGGAGGTGAGCTCTCCCGCCAGCGGCAGGTCGAGCAGCTCCGACAGCGCCTCGGCCAGATCGTAGGGGGCCAGCACCAGCGGCCGGTCGGCGACGAGCTGGAGCAGGTCAGGGGCTTCGACCACCACGACGTCGTCGGCCGGCGCCACCACGATGGAGCCCTTCAGCACCGCCCTCAGGCGGGAGGGCGGTGCCACCCGCGAGGGGTCGACGGCGGCCAGGGCGACCCACAGGGCGCGCAGTTGCGCCCGGTCGACCTCGATCGACTCGTCGGCCATGAGGTCGAGCAGTTCCTCGGGCCCGCCGTGGGAGTCGAGCAGCGCGGACAGCGTGGTGCGTATGCCGAGCATGGACAACGCGCCCTCGTCGAGACCCGCGGGAGCGTCGGCGTAGAGGCCCTGCAGCAGCGGGTCGGCGCCGGGGAGCCGCTGCTCAAGCGGCTTGCGCCCGCCGAGCACGGGATGGCCGGCCAGCCACCACGCGGTGTAGGAGGGCACCTCCACCCCCTCGATGCGCAGCGGGTGGAGGGCGGCGCGCAGCGGCGGCCTGGTCAGCAGGGCGAGCGCGGCCGGCCAGTCGGCCACGAGCTCCAGGTCGCGCACCGCCACGAACTCGGGCACCAGCGGCGGCACGTCGAGCTCGGGCAGCAGGTCGAGCACGTGGTCGAGCCATTCGTCCTCGCCGTCGAGGTCGTGGTCGCACTCGTCGTGGTCGAGCAGCACGTCGGACTCGTGCACGAGCGCGAAACCGTCGAGCACGCCGGCGGCGGCGAGCACGCGCGAGCCGTAGGTCTCGGCCAGCTCGGAGGCGGCCACACCGAGATGGGTGCCGGGCTCGACCAGCCCGGCCAGGGCCCCGTCGGCCAGCATGAGCTCGCCCGCGGGGTAGAGCTCGCCGTCGGTGCCGCGCAGGGCCAGCTCGGCCAGCCACGGCGCCTCGCCGGGCGCCAGCCCTGACGCCTCCACCAGGGACAGCACGGCCCGCGCCACCGGCTCGGGGTCGGGGCTGTCGAGCGACTGCGCGACGGCGGCCTTGGTCAGCGGGTCGTCGAGGATCGTACGGGGCGTGGCCTCGGCGGCGCCGAGCCGCAGCAGCGCGGGATGGGCGGCCTCCGGGTGCACGATGCGCAGCCCGAGCGGCGTCAGGTCGAGGCCCGCGCCTGCGTCGGCCAGGATGAGCGTGCCGCGCGGCCCTCGCACGAGCCGCCCGTCGGCGAGCGGCACCGGCAACGCCCCCAGCGACTCGGGGTCGTCGACGGGCAGCACGTCGTAGAGCGAGCGCCACCACGACGGCTCGCGCGCCTCCACGGCCTCGCCCGACAGCAGGTCGACGACGTCGGCCAGCTCGACCCTGCGCACGCCCAGCGACGTCATGGCCGGATGCCGGGCCGGCCAGCCCGCGGGCAGCAGCCCGGGGACGAAGCCGGCGACCGTCGCGAGCAGCTCGGCGGAGGCGCCCGCCACGACGGCGGCCTCGCGGCCCGGGACCACCCATCCGTCGTCGCCCGGCTCGGCCGCCGGATGTTCGACCCGCCACTCGGCGTCGGGCTCGTAGACCTCGGCCTCGGCGAACGAGGGGGTCCGGACGGCCGGCGCGGGCGCCGACAGCGCGGGCAGCAGCGGCGTCTCGGGCAGCCGGGCCAGCACGGCCCTGCGGACGCGGGCGTCGAGCTCGCCCTTGCCCATGAGGGACGGCACCAGGTCGAGCAGCCTGGACGTGCGCGGCAGCTCCTGGAGCAGCCGGACGTAGGCGTCGGCCACCCGCTCGACCAGGAAGTCGGTGAGCGGGCCCTTGGCGACGTGGCGGCGGTCGGTGGCCATCGGGAACGACGCGATCAGCAGCGCGGGCAGGTCGAGCGGCTCGTCGCTGGGCGTGGGCGCGTGCACGGCGGCCGGAACCGTGTCGGGCAGCACACCCGGCTCGCCGGTGCCGGTGACAGGGATCGCCCAGCGCAGCGACCAGTAGGGGCGGGCGCGCTCCTCGGTGGGCCGGTCGGCGAAGAGCCTGCTCACCTCGTCGGGCGTGAACTGGCCCGACTCGGACACGACGTGCCAGCCGTCGGCGACGACCGTGCGGACCGACCCGTCGAGATCGATCACGATGGACTCCAGCGCGGGCATGCCGAGCAGCAGCGCGGGGCTGGTCTCGGTGAGCATGCGCCGCACCGCGTCGACGGCGGCCTGGTCGCGCAGCGGAAGGCGGACGAGGGTGTCGAAACCGTCGGGCACGTCGAGCGGCGGCGCGTCGAACGGCAGCCGCAGCAGCGGGACGTGGCCCGAACGGTCGGCCAGCTCGGAGGCGAGCTCGGGGATCTCCGCCACCGCGGCGGAGGTGTCGGCGCGCGACCAGCGCACGGAGCCGAGGCCGCGCGAGCCGATGGCCGGCTCGTCGCAGACCGAGACCACCGCCGCGAACCCGACGCCGAAGCGCCCCGCCGCGCCGGCGTCGTCGCGCTTGCCGGAGACCCGCAGCGTCGACAGGCCCTCGACGCCCGTGGCGTCGAGGGGCGCGCCGGTGTTGGCGGCCGTCAGCACGCTGCCCTGGAGGGTCAGCCGCAGCACCCCTGGCACGCCCGCCTGCAGCGCGGCGTCGGCGGCGTTCTGTGCCAGCTCGACGATCAGCCGGTCGCGGTAACCGCCGAGCGCGAAGTCCTCCTCCGCGTTGGCGTCTTCGCGGAACCGGGCAGGCGAGGCCGTCCAGGCGGAGAGCACGGCCGCTCGCATCCGTTCGGTGCCGTAGGTGTCGCTCATCTATCACGATCCTGGTGTGAAGATAGGGGGCCACCGTAGGTTAGCGGCCCTCACCGACAGGTGAGGCGCGCGTCTCGCGCCCCACCTACCCTCACGGCGTCGCGCATGCGCCCTCAGGAGTGGCCGAGCTCCTCGGAGGCGGACGCGTCGACCGAGCCCGTCTCCTCCTCCATCAGGTCGTAACCGAGGTCGTCGAGGATGGGGATGGCCTGCTCCACGGGTGCCGGCAGCACGGCGGCCTCGGAGTGGGCGCCGCAACCGTGGTCGGCGGCCACCACCCTGCCGTCGTCGGGGGCGTATTCGTTGGCGCATACGCCGAACGACAGCCTCAGCTCACCCGCGAGCAACCAGTAGAAGCCGCAGGTGGAGCACTGCGCGGGAGCGGCGTGTGCGATCGGAGTGTGCGGCCCGTGCTCGCCCGCGTGCCAGCGTCTGGCAGCCCGGTCTCTGCCGATGGCCGAGAGCACACGGGCTCGGCCCAGGCCGTATTCGAAAACCATCTGGCGATCGGTGTCGTCGTCGGTCTCGGTGAAACCCGGCGCCAGCCTGTCGTCGTCTTCCGCGGTCGGCAGCAGATCGCCCACACCGAGGTCGCCCGGCCGCAGCCGCTCGCTCCACGGCAGCCACTCGGGCGCCAGCAGCGCCCCGGAACCGGGTAGCAGGACCGCCTCGCTGACCGTGACCTTCTTGGCGCGGGAGGCACGCGTGACGGTGACGGCCCAGCGCCAGCCGCGATAGGCGCGGTCGAGGCAGGCGAAGTAGTGGGTGACGATCCGGTCGCCCTCGCCCTCGTAACCGAGGTGCTCGCCCGGCTCGCCCGGACGCGCCAGCTCCTCGGCCGCGGCGCGCGCCAGATCGACCGCGGCGACACAAGCCTGGTCGGGAGCGGAGACGCGGGCCCTGGTGCGGCTCATCGGACCGCCTCCGCCGAAAGGTGCTGTTCGCTCACACTTCATTCTCACCCATGGCGGGACCTGGAAGTCCCACAACGGGGGATCCCGCTCCGAGATCGCCGACGAATCGGGTAAGACTGGTAGGCGTGCAGGGAGGCTGGGAGCGGGCCCGAGAGGTCTCGCGGCGGATGGCGCACGGCGTCGCCGACGCGGGCCGTGCCAGCCTGCGCGCGAGCAAGGCCACGGCCAGCGGCACCGCGCGGGCGGGCAAGGTCACCGCGAAGGGCGCGCAGAAGGTGGGCCGGGCCACGCGCCGCCTCACCCACGCCGACGGCGCCGGCCGCACCGGGCTCGGCCGCCTGATCGAGCTGTCGGCGGGCAACAGCGCGAGCGACGCGCTGGTCACGGTGGCGCTGGCGAGCACGGTGTTCTTCGGGGTGCCCGTCGGGGAGGCACGCGGGTCGGTCGCCCTCTACCTCGTCATCACGATGTTGCCGTTCGCGCTGCTCGCGCCGTTCGTCGGGCCGATCCTCGACCGGTTCAGGTCGGGGCGGCGCTACGTGATCGCGGGCACGCTGTTCGGGCGGGGGCTGCTGTGCTTCGCCATGGCCGCCGCGGTGGGGCCGGGCGACCTGCCGACGTTGTTCATCGGGGCGCTGGGCGTGCTGGTGTTGTCGAAGGCGCACAACGTGTCCAGAGCGGCGATCATGCCGAGCGTGCTGCCCGCCGACATCACGCTGGTGTCGGCCAACGCGAGGGTGGCGCTGTTCACGCTGGTGTCCGCGGGCGTGGTGGTGCCGGTCGGAGCGGGGCTGACCGCGTGGCTGGGCAGCGCGGCGGTGCTGCGCATCGCGATGGTGGCCTTCCTGCTGCTCGGGGTCGCCGCCGTACGCCTGCCGCGGCACATCGACTCGCCCGACCTGGAGGAGGAGGGCGCCGCACCCCGCTGGCGCACGCTGCTCAAGGTGGGCCCCACGGTCGCCGAGGCGGTGTGGGCCAACGTGGCCGTCCGGGTCTTCTCCGGATTCCTGCTGTTCTTCCTGCTGTTCCTGG
Source organism: Nonomuraea sp. K271 (assembly GCF_009908215.1). NCBI lineage: Bacteria > Bacillati > Actinomycetota > Actinomycetes > Streptosporangiales > Streptosporangiaceae > Nonomuraea > Nonomuraea sp. K271. The sequence continues at coordinate 4,982 of NZ_JAAAHR010000041.1, forward strand.
TGCAGGACCGCGCGGTTCCGTGGCTGGCGGCGACGCGATCACAGGTGGCGGCCGACCCGTTCTTCGACATCCCCAAGACGATCGCGCTCCTCGCGGCGGCGGCCGGGCTGGGCGGGCTGGCGGGCGCCGCCGTCGCCAACTGGACCCGCAACCACGCGCCGCAGCTCATCGTGCTGGCCACCCTGGCCGTGACCAGCGTCACCACCGTCCTGACGGCGATCTTCTTCGGCCTGTGGGCCGCGCTGGCGATCTCGCTGATCACGGCGTTCGCGCAGGAGCTGGGCAAGCTGGCGCTCGACGCGATCGTGCAGCGCGAGATCGGCGAGGAGGTGCGCTCGTCGACGTTCGGCGTGGTCGAGGCCGTGCTTCAGCTCGCGTGGGTGTTCGGCGGGCTGGCCGGGCTGGTGCTCTCGCTGTCGCAGAGCAGCACCGCCGGGCTCGTCACGCTGGCGGTCGCGCTGACCGCCGCGCTCGCATGGCTGCTGGTCTCCAGGATCAAGCACGCCCGCGCCGCCGACGCCAAGCTGCACCGGCAGCGCGCCGAGGCCGCCGCCCAGCAGCCGCACCAGCCGCACCAGCGTCAGGACAACCTCGACCCGACCAAGCCGCTGACCAATCCCAACGGCTGAACGCCCTACGCGTCGAGGTCGTCGGCGACCGCCCGCAGCACCTGCGCGATCTTCTTGGCGTGCGCCGCGTCCGGGTGCTTGCCCCGCTGGTAGGAGGTCGACACGCCGTCGAGCAACTTGATCAGGTCTTCGACGATGACCACCATCTCGTCCGGCTTCTTCCGCTTGCCCTTGGGCTTGACCTTGGCCAGCGTCGGCGGCTGCTCAAGGATGCGGACCGAGAGCGCCTGCTGGCCCCGGCGGCCCTCGGCCACGCCGAACTCGACCTTCTGGCCGGGCTTGAGCGGGCCTGCGCCGGTGGGCAGCGCGGATGAATGCACGAAGACCTCACCACCGTCGTCGCGGGTGAGGAAGCCGAATCCCTTGTCGGCGTCGTACCACTTGACCTTGCCACTCGGCACAGGAGGACCTCGTTCAAACAGTCGAAAAAGAAGGATGGATGTAGGTTATGCCCCGAAGAGCGCCAGGGCGACCGGGTAAATGGCAGCGAATTAGCCGAGTTCCGCTTGTGTGCGCCAGTCGGCGAACCAGGCGGCGAAATCGGTCAGGTCGGGCAGCGCCACGTCAGCTCCGTGATCTTGCAGCTCTCCAGCCGTGTAGGGGCCCGTCGCGACGGTCACGCTCACCGCGCCACCCGCACGTGCCGCCTCGATGTCCGCGACATGGTCACCAACATAAGCCGCCGCACCGAACCGCGCGAGTGCCGATCCCTTCCGGGCGCCGAACAGCGAGCCGACCACCTCGTCCACGGCCAGCCCGAGCAGCTTGACAGTGCCGATCGCGTCCCTGAGGTTCTTGCCGGTGACCACGATGACCCGTCCGCCGGCCGCGCGCACGGCCTCGATCGCGTCGTACGCGCCCGCCATCGCCGTGTGCACCGGAACCCCCAATTCCGGATATATCTGACGATAGAGAACGGCTGCCGCGGGCACCGCCTCAGGCGGCAGCCAGTTGGCCAGTTCCCTCTCCAGCGGAGGGCCCAGCCTGCGCACGATCGCCGCACTGTCAAAGGGCACGCCGAGACGGACGGCCAGCTCGTCGTAAGTGGCCGCGATCCCCGCCCGCGTGTCGGCCAAAGTCATGTCAAGGTCGAACCCCACCGAAGTCACCACAAGAGCAGGATGCCAAACAGTGCCCTACTCCACGTAACGGGCCCTTGTTCTGGAACCCCGGTAATGGGAAGAAAGGAATTACTTATGGGAGAGGAGCGGCCGTGACCAACACCCCCAGACCGCCGCAGGCCGGAGACCGGCTCGTCGCCTCCTCCGCCCCGCCGCGTCCGCACCGGCCCGCCATGCCCGGCGGCCGGATCGCGACGCCGTGGCAGCGTGCGGTGTCGGCGGTGGCCTACCTGGTGAAGGTGGCCTCCAGGGTGGCCGCGCTCTCCGTGCTGCTCTACGCGTTGTTCACCGTGTTCGAGGCCAACCCGGCCAACATCTGGTACCGGTTCGTCGAATCGCTCGCCTCGTGGGCGTCCTTGGGCCTGGCCGGCCTGTTCCAGCTCGACGACCCCCGCTACACGGCGCTCGTCAACTACGGCCTCGCCGCGGTCGTGTGGCTGATCACCGGCTCCGCGCTGGCCGGCCTGATCCGGCGCGCCGCTCCGTGAGGGCGACGGTGAGCCGTTCCGGGCAACGGCTACGCTCCTTATCGGAGGTATCAGGATAGACATGACCAGATCGACCCGTGAGCGGATCGTCGACGAGGCTCTGCGGCTGTTCGCCGAGCGGGGTTACGCCGCCACGTCCGTGGCCGAGATCGAGGCCGCCTCAGGGCTGTCACCCGGCGCCGGAGGGCTCTACCGGCATTTCAAGTCCAAGTACGAGGTGCTCGCTGCCGCGATCAACCAGCACGCCGCGCGCACCAGGAGCCAGGTGGCGGAGAGCCTGGCCGAGCTGAGCGCCATGGAGTCCTCCGCCGACCTGGAGGAGCGCCTGGCCCACATGTGCCGCGCCGGGCTGGCCAAGGTACGCGAGGAGTCGGAGCTGACCCGGGTGTTCTTCCGCGACCTGAGCCAGTTCCCCGAACTGGTCGCCGTGGTACGGCAGGGGCTGCTGCAGCCCATGTTCGACGCGATCGTCACCTGGTTCAGGGCGCAGCCGGAATATCGGGACGTGGAACTCGACTGGGCGGGCATCGCGGCCGTGCTCGGCGGCTCGGTCGTGCACTACCGGCTGTTCCAGGAGACCGTGGGCGAGCTCCCCGGGCACGCGGAGAAGGACCAGTTCGTCACCGCCTGGGTACGCCTGGCCGTCGGCCTGCTCCCCGCCCCGGCGCCCGTCAGGTGACGTCGAGCAGCCGGTAGGCCAGCCACACCACGCCGAGCCCCGTACCGATCATGAACATGGTTCCGCTGACGTCGAAGAACTGCGTCACGAACGCCGCCAGCCCGGCCTCCGTACCGACCCGCAGGCCGCCGATCAGCACTCCGCCCACCGAATAGCCGAGCAACGGCGCGCCGATACCGAGCACCTTGTCGCGGATCGTCCAGGTGTCGCTCCACAGCACCAGCGCGGCGCCGAGCGCCCATACCACGACGGGCACCTGGAAGATCGCCAGCGGCGGCAGGTCGAACGGCACCAGCAGCGCCGCCACCACCAGGATCACCATCGCGGCGGCGTCGCGCGGATGTTCCTTGACGATGGTCCTGGCGTCCCTGCCGTCGGTGGCCAGCGGGTTGGCGCTAAACATGGCGACCTTGCGCAGCCCCGCGAACGGCAGGTCCACGCCGGGCCGCCGGTTCAGGTGCTCCTGGGCGATCATGCGGTGCTCGCGTATGCCGGGCGGCAGGTCACGGTCGTCGGCGACGGCGGCGAAGCGCAGCGTGGCGTCGGCTTCCTCCCCCGGCGGCGAACCGCCGACCGTGCGGGAACCCGACGCGGGGGTGCCTGAGGTGGAGGTGCCTGAGGTGGAGGTGCCCGGCGCAGAGGTGCCCGGGGCGGGCGTGCCCGGCGCCACGGGCGCGGTCGTGGGGGTCGTCGGCGGTCCGGAGCGCAGCGTCGGGACACCCGCCGCGGCCAGCCGGCGGGCCTCGCGCTCGACCAGCGCGGCCGGATCCCCGAACCCGGCCAGCACCTTCGCCACCTCGCGGGGCTTGCGGCCGCCGCCCAGCTCGACCTCGATCCTGGCCCGCAGCCGCTTGGCGAAGTCGAGCCGCTGGTCGGCTCTGAGCACGCCGTGGGCGGCGTCGGCCGCCTTGGAGACGTAGTTCAGCACCTGCTGGTCGGCTCGCTCAATCACGTCAAGCAATGCTGCCTCAATCAGGGTGGACATACCATGGCAACGATGGAGTTCACGGAGTGGATCAGGGGACGCACCGACGGGCAGCTGCGGGCGCTCGTGTCCGCGCGTCCGGAACTGATCACTCCGGTGCCCGCTCACCTGGAGGGCCTGGCGTCGCGGGCGGCCAGTCCTTCGGCGATCGGCAGGGTGCTCGACCGGCTCGACCGGTTCACGCTGGCGGTCGTCGAGACGCTCGCCGTCCAGCCGGGGCCGGTCGCCAGGAAGCGGCTGCGCGACCTCATTCGCGCGGCCCTGGCGGACGACCAGGAGAAGGACCCGGAGCCCGCGCTGTCGGAGGCGCTCGCCAAGTTGTGCGAGCTCGCCCTGGTCTACGGCCCCGACGACGCACTCGACCTGGGCCCCGGCGTACGCAAGGTGCTCGAAGACCCGGCGGGGCTCGGCCCGAGAGCCGTCGACGCGTTCCGGCACCACGCGCCCGAGCACCTGGAGGAGATGGCCGACGACGTCGCCCCCGGCGGCGAAGGGCCGGGCAAGGAGCGGCTGGCGGCGGCGCTGGCCGAGCCGGCCGAGCTCGTCGGCGCCGTCTCCGCCGAGGCCAGGGGCGCGCTCGACCAGCTCGCCTGGGGCCCGCCGACCGGGCGGGTGCCCAACGCCAGACGCGAGGTGCGCGTGGCGTCGGCACGTTCGCCCATCGAGGAGCTGCTGGCGCGCGGCCTGCTGGCGGCCACCGGCGAGGACAGCGTGACATTGCCCCGCGAGGTGGGCCTCTACCTGCGCGGCGGCCGGGTGCACCGCGACCTGCTGGCCACTCCGCCGGCGCTCGAAGGGACCGCTCGCGACCCCGGGCTGGCCGACCGGACGGCGGCCGGGCAGGCGTTCACGTTCGTCAGGGCCGTGGAGGAGCTGTGCGAACGGTGGAGCGTCGAGCCGCCGGGTGTGCTGCGCACCGGCGGGCTCGGCGTACGCGACCTGAAACGTACGGCGGGCGAGCTCGACCTGCCCGAATGGGTGACGGCGCTGGTCGTCGAGGTGGCCTACGCGGCCGGCCTGATAGCGGCCGGCGGCGGCGTCGACGGCGAGTGGCTGCCGACCCCCGGCTACGACCTGTGGCGGGTCAGGTCGGCCGCCGACCGGTGGCTGGCGCTGGCGTCCACCTGGCTGCGCATGGACCGCGTGCCCGGACTCGTCGGCGAACGGAGTCGCGGGGACAAAGGGGCGAACGGCGAAGCGGGCGGGAGGCGCGGCGACGAGCGTGACAGGCCGTTCAACGCCCTGCACACCGACCTGCGCCGCTCGTCCGCCGCCGCGGTCAGGCAGGCCACGCTGCGGGTGCTGGCCTCCGCCCCCGGGCTCGCGCCCGAGCGCGACTCCGTGCTCGAACGGCTCGCGTGGGAGCAGCCGCGCCGCCGGGGGCCGATGCGCGAGCAGCTCACGGAGTTCGCGCTGCGGGAGGCCGAGCAGGTGGGCGTGACCGGGCTGGGCGCGCTGTCCGGGCACGGGCGGGCGCTGGTCGACGGCGACGACGCGGCCGCGATGCTCGCGCCGCTGCTGCCGGAGCCCGTCGACCACGTGCTGCTCCAGGCCGACCTCACCGCCGTCGCGCCGGGCCCGCTGACCAGCGAGCTCAACCGGTGGATGGCGCTCACCGCCGACGTCGAGTCGAAGGGCGGCGCCACGGTCTACCGGTTCAGCGAGGGCTCCGTACGCCGGGCGCTCGACGCGGGGCACGGCGCGGAAGAGCTGCTGTCGGTACTCGGCCGCCACTCGGCGACCCCGGTGCCGCAGGCGCTGTCCTACCTGGTGACCGACGTGGCCAGGCGGCACGGCCGCATCCGGGTGGGCACCGCGAGCGCGTACATCCGGTGTGACGATCCGGCGCTGCTCGACCAGATCACCGCCGACCGCCGCTCCGCCGCGCTGCGGCTGCGCCGGCTCGCCCCCACCGTCATCGCCTCCCGCTCGTCGCGGGCGGCGCTGGTCGACTCGCTGCGCGCCATGGGGTACGCCCCGGTCGCGGAGTCGATCGAGGGCGACGTGATCATCTCCCAGTTCGACAGCCGCCGCACCGAGGGCGCGGCGCCGGTGCGCACGGTCGCGTCGGCGAACGGCCTCGACCCCGAGGTGGCGGCGGCGGCGGTACGCGCGTTGCGGGCCGGCGACGCGGCGCACCTGGCGCGGCGCGAGCCCGTCGACGCGCCCAACGGTCAGGTGCCGCGCGGGCCCGCCACCGCCACGGTCTCGGCCCTGCAGGAGGCGATCAAACAAGGTGTACGCGTGTGGATCGGCTATCTCGACTCCCAGGGCAACGCGACCTCTCGCATCCTGGAGCCGGCCCGCATGGAGGGCGGCTATCTGACGGCCTACGACGAGACCCGCGCGGCCGTGCACCGTTTCGCCCTCCACCGCATCACGGGCGTGACCGGCCTGTAGGCGATCAGCGCGCCGGCTCGGCGTCGCGGACCAACTGCGCGGCCAGGCGGACCACCTCGGCCGGTGTCGGCAGGGCGAGCGCCCGTTTTCTGGCGGCGGCCAGTTGCTCGGCGCCGGTGCCCGCGCGGGCCCCGTAGGTGCTCAGGCAGAGGTCGAACAGCTCGCCGGGGTCGGGGGCGTGCCATGACTGCTCCACTTCGACCGCCTGGGAGGGCGCGCCGTTCCTGGTGATGACGAGGTACGAGCCCAGCTCGGCGAGCTTGCGGGCGAGGTTGACCAGCTCGATGCGTTCGGCGCGGGCGGCGATCCAGTCGTGCAGCACGTACGCCCGCCCGGGCTTGTAGGTGGCGGAGAGCAGGTCGAGGGGGGTGGCGGCCGGGGACAGCACCCTGATCGTGCTCTCGGCCAGTGACATGCGCGAGAGCAGGGCGATGGCCCCTAATCGTTTGCCGGTCTCCTCCGCGCCCACGAGGACCAGCAGGTGCCGCATGGCCAGTCGGCGCACGGCCTCGGAGAAGCCGCCGGGCTCGCGGTAGGAGCGGAGCAGGATGTCGGCCTCTCGCCGGCTGAGTTCTCGCGGGGCCGGATCGGCCGCGGCGCGAGGCCGGTCATTGACGGCGATGACGCTCTGACTGAGCGTTATGGTGTCGAGGTCGATCTCGCCTGGTTCAGGCGTGTCGGTCACGAAGCCACCTCGGTGATTGACTGGAAAGTTGTCTACAGAAAAGATGGAAGATCAAAGACTTTCTTCTTTTTCCACGAAGGCAATACGGAGCGTAACATTACCGCTCTGACCTGGCCATACGTGCGACTTCTCGGCATTATGGGGACACGTCGACCACTCCCTCCGCCCTAGATCTTCCACCATGGCGCGATCGAGGTCGAGCAGAAAACGAAAATGGCCGCCGGCCGGTGTTCCATATCGTTTTACGGGGTCGGCGACTATCACCGGCATTGACAGGTCGAGGGGGCCGGGCGCGACATCAAGGGTTGACGGCACAACGTCATTCGCATCAGGTTGGGCTTGTGACCGAGCAGACGCTGGGCAGACTCGCCGAGGAGTCATGGAGCCGCTTCGACGACCACGACGCGATCTTCTACGAGGGGGCGTGGCTGCGTAGTCACGCGCTCTCCCTACGCGCGCGCCGCATGTGCGGCGGATTCGTCGCAGCCGGCATCAGGCCGGGCGACCGGGTGGCCGTGATGATGGCGACCTCGCCCGAGGTGCCGCTGCTCTACCAGGCGTTGTGGGCGGCGGGCGCGGTGGTGACGCCGGTGGTGTTCCTGGTGGGCGCCGAGGAGCTGCGGCACATCCTGCTCGACAGCGGCGCCCGCGCGATCGTCACCTCGCCCGAGCTGGAGGAGACCGTACGCGCCGCCGCCGTCGACATCCCGGTCCTCGTGAACACGGCCGAGCTGGAGCAAGCCCCCGAGCGGGGGTTCGTGCACAGGGACCCCGACGACCTGGCCGCCCTCATGTACACCGGCGGCACCACGGGCAAGGCCAAGGGCGTCATGCTGAGCCACCGGGGACTGTGGCAGGTGGGCAAGGCCGTCTACGAGCTGTCCCGGCAGGAGGGCAAGAACCGCGCCCTGATGCCCGTGCCGCTGTCCCACGCGTACGGGCTGATCATCTCGGTCGCCTCGATGCACGCCACGGAGCCGCAACAGGCGGTGCTGATGCGCTGGTTCGAGCCGAAGGCGTTCCTGTCGCTGGCCGCCGAGCAGCGCGTCCAGTACGGCACCGTCGTACCATCCATGATCCAGATGCTCCTCGCCGAGCCGCTGGAGTCGCATCCGCTGCCCGACCTCGCCTTCCTCACGTGCGGAGCGGCCCCGCTCGGCCGGCAGACGCTGGCGGAGTTCGAGCGCAGGATGCCGGGCGTGCAGATCCTGGAGGGTTACGGGCTGACCGAGACCAGCGCCGTGACGACCTTCAACCCTCCGGGCCGGCGCAAGGCCGGCAGCGTCGGCCTGCCGCTGCCCGGCTACACGATCACCATCCGCGACAACGAGGGCGAGGCGGCGGAGACCGGGGACATCGGCGAGATCTGCGTCTCCGGCGAGTCGCTGATGCTCGGCTACTGGGGCGAGCACGAGCCCGACCCCGAGGACACGGCGCTGGTCGGCGGGGAACTGCGTACGGGCGACATCGGCTGCGTGGACGACGACGGCTATCTCTACGTCGTCGACAGGAAGAAGGACCTGATCATCCGCGGCGGCTTCAACGTGTTCCCCCGCGACGTGGAGGACGCGCTCAACCAGCACCCTGACGTGGTGATGTCGGGCGTCGTCGGCCGTCCGGATCCGCGCGTCGGCGAGGAGGTCGTGGCGTTCGTTCAGCTCAGGAAGGGCGCCGAGGTCGGGGCCGAGGAGCTGATCGCGTGGGCCCGCGACCGGGTGGGCAGGGTGAAATATCCGCGCGAGGTGAGGTTCGCCGACTCGATCCCGGTCACGAGCGTGCTCAAGCTCGACCGCAAGGCGCTGCGCGCGCTGCTCGGCTGAACGGCAGCGAACCCGTCACGGCCGCACCCGAGTACACGAACCGCGGTCAGACGCGCCTCAATTCCGTGATAAGTGTTGACCTGTCTGGAGGTGAACATGAGCCAGGAGAACCCCTCGGGCTATCCGTACCAACCGTACGGCGCGCCCTACGGCGACCAGCCGCCGCCACAATACGGCTACGGCTACGGTTATCCGCCGCCCCCGCCGCGCAACGACGGACCGATGGCCAACGCGATCGTCTCGCTCGTGCTCAACCTTCTCGCGCTCGTCTCCTGCTGCAACGTCCTTGGGCTGCCGGGCGCCATCCTCGCGGGCCTGGCGCTGAGCAAGTCGCGCAACGAGCCGCAGACCGCCCGCACGATGGTGATCTGGAGCTGGGTCCTGTTCGGCACGGGCTTCGTGCTGGGCATCGGCACGTTCCTGTTCCTGGGCTTCAACGGCTACCTCGACGACTAGGCGGGGCCAAGTCCCAGCGTCCCGGTGAACTTCCCGGGGTTCAGCAGCGCCGTCCTGCCGATGCCGGCCGCGGCCAGGTCGATGGCGCGCAGCCGGGTCTGGGTCCCCGCGGTCGCCGGCAGCCGGTCGAGCAGGTGCCGGCCCGCGTACGCCGTGGCCCGTTCGGCCAGGCCCTCGTCAGGGCCGGCGACGCTGTCGCGGTAGCAGCGCCAGAACTGCGCGATCGGCATGCGGTTGCCGAGCTTCGGCGAGCACCGTTCGCGGGTGATCGCGGAAAGGGCTGGTCATGAGCGCCACGGAGGGCGTGCCTCCGGAGCCGGCCGTCCTCGCGTCCCTGTTGCGGGGTGGGGTCGATCCCGCAGCGCCGTACCGTCACCGCACCTCGCCGCACCTGCCTCTGGAGACGTGATGAGCCTCGTATCGGTGATCTTGCCTGGTCAGCCGGGGCGGATGTCCGAGGCGGAGCCGTACGCGAACCTGGTCAAGCGCGGCAGGGCGGCGCGGTTGTGGCTGGGACGGTCGCTGGCCATTTCGGCGAGGACTTCACGCAGGCCGCACCGCATCCGGCGGTGTCCTTCGCCGAGTCGTGGGTGGCCGCGGGGCCGCGGCTGCTGCTGATCGTGGCGTGGAGCGTCTTGGGCGTGCTCATCGCCCGCGAACACTTCCGCTGGGAGCCGAGCAGTTCCTGACACGGCGGCGCGTCCAGGGCGTCCGGACTAATCCGGGCGCCCTGAATGTTGCACACTGGAGCGGCCGAGCCGGGATCAGGAGACGATGGTCCTGCCGGGCCCCCGCACCAACCCCACGGAGACAAGCCAGTGAGCGATGGACCGCTGATCGTCCAATCGGACAAGACGCTGCTGCTCGAGGTCGACCACGAGCGGGCCGACGCGTGCCGCAAGGCGATCGCGCCGTTCGCCGAGCTTGAGCGCGCCCCCGAACACGTGCACACCTACCGCGTCACCCCGCTGGCGTTGTGGAACGCCCGTGCGGCCGGGCACGACGCCGAGCAGGTCATCGACGCGCTGATCAGCTTCAGCCGCTACCCGGTGCCCCACGCCCTGCTCGTCGACATCGCCGAGACCATGGCCCGCTACGGCCGGCTGCGCCTGGAGAAGGACCCGGCCAACGGCCTGGTGCTGACCTCCACCGACCGGGCCGTGCTGGAGGAGGTGCTGCGCTCCAAGAAGATCCAGCCGATGCTGGGCGAGCGGCTCGGCCCCGACTCCGTGATCGTGCACCCGAGCGACCGGGGCAACGTCAAGCAGGCCCTGCTCAAGCTCGGCTGGCCGGCCGAAGACCTGGCCGGCTACGTCGACGGCGAGCAGCATCCGATCGCGTTGCGGCAGGACGACTGGACGCTGCGCCCCTACCAGCAGGAGGCCGCCGACGCCTTCTGGCACGGCGGCTCGGGCGTGGTCGTGCTGCCGTGCGGCGCGGGCAAGACGCTCGTCGGCGCGGCCGCGATGGCGCACGCCCAGGCCACCACGCTGATCCTGGTGACGAACACGGTCTCCGCTCACCAGTGGAAGACCGAGCTGCTCAAGCGCACGTCGCTGACCGAGGACGAGATCGGCGAATACTCCGGCACGAAGAAGGAGATCCGCCCGGTCACCATCGCCACCTACCAGGTGATGACGACCAGGCGGAAGGGCGTCTACAGCCACCTGGAGTTGTTCGACGCCCGCGACTGGGGCCTGATCGTCTACGACGAGGTGCACCTGCTGCCCGCCCCGATCTTCCGCATGACCGCCCACCTGCAGGCCCGCAGGCGGGTCGGGCTGACCGCGACGCTGGTGCGCGAGGACGGCCGCGAGGGCGACGTGTTCTCGCTGATCGGTCCCAAGCGTTACGACGCGCCGTGGAAGGAGATGGAGAACCAGGGCTGGATCGCGCCCGCCGACTGCGTCGAGGTGCGGGTGACGCTCACGGACGAGGAGCGGCTGGCGTACGCGATGGCCGAGTCGGAGGAGCGCTACCGGTTCTGCGCGACCACGCCGTCCAAGACGCAGGTGACCGAGGCGCTGGTACGCCGCCATCTGGGCGAGCAGGTGCTCGTCATCGGCCAGTACATCGACCAGCTCGACGAGCTCGGCGAGCACCTCAACGCGCCGGTGATCAAGGGCGAGACTCGGGTCAAGGAGCGCGAGCGCCTCTACCAGGCCTTCCGCGACAAGGAGATCCAGGTCCTGGTGGTGTCGAAGGTGGCCAACTTCTCCATCGACCTGCCGGAGGCTGCCATCGCGATCCAGGTGTCGGGGACGTTCGGCTCGCGTCAGGAGGAGGCGCAGCGGCTCGGGCGTGTGCTGCGGCCCAAGGCCGACGGCGGGGGCGCCCGGTTCTACACGGTGGTCAGCCGCGACACGGTCGACCAGGAGTTCGCGGCGCACCGGCAGCGGTTCCTGGCCGAGCAGGGGTACGCGTACCAGATCATCGATGCCGACGACGTGCTCGGCGGTGTGTGACGGGGATGCCGGCGGTCATGCCCAGCCGCTCGCCCGAGCGGCCGGGCATCAGCGTGGCTTCACGTCCACGAGACTCCGCGGGTCGAAGACAATCCAACCACCCCCCTCACCTGCGTACTATCACGCCGCCTGCGACATACCCCCATGATCCGACAAACCCACCTGATATGCCCGAATTTTTCGGTATTCCGAGCTTGATCCCTTGAGGGCGGATCTACCCCCTACCTGACCAGCAGACCGCCGACGAAGAGCACGCCCTCCGCGACGATCCAGAACAGCACGCCGGCGCCCATGAGCTGACCGAACGTCCGCGGGTCGTGCCGCGACCACGGCAGCCAGGCCGCCACCGTGCAGCACGCGGCGACCACCGCGAACGCACCCGACAGCGTGGAGACCGCGCCCAGCCGCTCCGAGCAGGCCGCCGTCGACTCGCCACCCGCACAGAACGCCTGCAGCCCCCACCCCGCGAACACCGACAGACCCCACAGCGCCGCAAGAAGGCAGCTCGCGACCGTGGGGATGATCGGCGAGAAACGCAGCCGGACCCGCACCACCACCTATGCGTACCCAGGCCGCCCGAGCTAAATGCTTTGGAAGCCGGGAATCGTGGCGACTAAGCTGATGGATTCGCTGCCTTCAACCACCTCCGTCGTTCATCCCAGGGAGGCGCTTTCGCATGCCCGCACACCAACTGGCCCCCGACATACCCTCCGACGTGCTCGCCGCCGAGCAGGCTCACCTGGCCGAGTCCAGAGCCGCGCTCAAGGCCATGCGCGCCCACGCCCAGTCGCTCTCGTCCGACGCGGCCGGCGACTGGGTCTCGCAGCAGATCCTCCAGTCGCTGCTCGACCAGCGGGTGGCCGCGCTGGCCGACCATCCCGACACCCCGCTGTTCTTCGGCCGCCTCGACCGCGCCACCGCTCAGGAGGACGAGCCCGACGCCCTGCCCGGCACGATCCACGTCGGGCGCCGCCACGTGCACGACGGCAACAGCAGGCCGCTGGTCATCGACTGGCGCGCACCGGTGTCCCGCGCGTTCTACCAGGCCAGTCCCGCCGACCCCATGGGAATCGTGCTCCGGCGCCGCTTCGGCTACCACGGCGGGGCGCTGACCGCGTTCGAGGACGAACCACTCGGCGAGGGCGTCGAGCTCGGCCCGTCCAGGATCCTGACCCAGGAGATCGAACGCCCCCGCACCGGCCCGATGCGTGACATCGTCGCCACGATCCAGCCCGACCAGGACGAGATCGTGCGCTCCACCCTCGCCCAGACGGTGTGCGTGCAGGGCGCCCCCGGCACCGGGAAGACCGCGGTCGGCCTGCACCGCGCCGCCTACCTGCTGTTCACCCACCGCGAGCGGCTGGCCAGGTCGGGCGTGATGATCGTCGGACCCAACCGGGCGTTCCTGTCCTACATCTCCTCGGTGCTGCCCGCGCTCGGCGAGGTCAAGGTCGACCAGACCACGGTGGCGGGCCTGCTCGGGGAACACGCCGCGTCCGAAGACCCGGCCGTGGCCGCGGTGAAGGGCGACGCCAGGATGGCGGCGGTGCTCGACCGGGCTCTCTGGCTGCACATCGTGAAACCGGAGGAGGGCCTCGTCTACACCAAGGGCGCCTACCGGCACCGGGTGGCCGACCACGAAGTACGCGAGATCGTGGCCTCCCTGCGCGGCACCACCCGCTACAACCCCGGCCGGGCGGCGCTGGCGCAGCGGCTGGCCCACATGGTCCTCGTACGCATGGAGCAGCGCGGCGAGTCACCCGACGACCGGGTCCAGGACGCGGTGGCCCGTTCCAAGCCGGTGAAACAACTCGTGGACGCGGTCTGGCCCAAACTGACACCCGAACTGGTTCTCCACCGTCTGCTGTCAGATGCCGAATTCCTGGCGCGGGCCGCTAAATCAGATTTGTCGCCTGAAGAGCAGGAATTGCTCCTGTGGCGCAAGCCGTACCGGAGCTGGAAGTCGGCCAAATGGTCGGCCGCCGACGCCGCGCTCCTCGACGAGTTGCGCGACCTGATGGAACGTACGCCGTCGCTCGGCCACCTGGTGGTCGACGAGGCCCAGGACCTGTCCGAGATGCAGTTGCGCGCCCTCGGCCGCCGCTGCCGCAACGGCTCCGCCACCGTGCTCGGCGACCTCGCCCAGGGCACCACCCCCTGGTCGACCCGTTCGTGGACGTCGGTCCTCGAACACCTGGGCCAGCGCGAGGGCGAGGTCACGGAGCTGACCCTCGGCTTCCGCGTGCCGAGGGAGGTCCTCGACTACGCGGCCCGCCTGCTGCCCTCGATCGCCCCGGGCCTGGCAGCCCCGCAGTCGCTGCGGCCGGGCGCGGGCTCGCTCACCGTGCGCGAGGGCGGCTCGGTGGCGCAGGCCGCCGAGGAGGCCCTGGCCAAGGAGGGCTCGATCGGCGTCATCGTCCCCGACGCGATGGTGGCCGCGGTCTCCGAGTCGCTCGCCGGCCTGCCCTACGCCGTTCTCGACCCCGACTCGACCGAGGAACACCGCCTGCTGATCGTGCCCGCGACCCTCGCCAAGGGCCTGGAGTACGACCACGTCGTCGTCGTCGAGCCCGCCGACATCGTCGCGGCCGAGCCCCGCGGCCTGGCCAGGCTCTACGTGGTCCTGACCCGGGCGGTGACCTCGCTGACGGTCCTGCACGGCAAGCCGCTGCCGCCACAGCTGGCGAGCTGACAGGGGCCTGCGGCACGGCCGCTTCTAGGATGGCTGGGCAAGGAGCTCTAGACCTAGGAGGATGCCGTGCCAGCACCCCTTCCCCATGAACACCTGCCCTCGGTTACCGCGCTCGTGGTCGAGAGCGACGATCTCCAGGACGGTGAGCGGCTCAACGATGTCCACGTCTTCAACGACTGGGGCATGACGGGCCAGAACCTCTCGCCCCACCTGCGCTGGTCCGGCGCTCCGGCGGAGACCCGCTCCTACGCCGTGACCTGCTTCGACCCCGATGCCCCCACGGGCAGCGGCTTCTGGCACTGGGTGCTGTTCGATATCCCCGCCTCGGTGACCGAGCTGCCGACGGGCGCGGGCACGGCCCCGGAGTTCAAGGGCCTGCCCGGGGGCGCGGTGCACGCCCGCAACGACTACGGCAGCAAGGACTACGGCGGCGCCGCTCCGCCTCCCGGCGACCCGCACCGCTATGTCTTCACCGTCCACGCGTTGGGGGTCGAGTCACTCGGTCTCAGCAGCGACACCAGCCCGGCGGTGGTGGGCTTCAACATCACCGCCAACTCGCTGGCCCGCGGCCACCTCATTCCCCACTACGGCGTCTGACGACGAAGGTGCCCCACCGCACGTCGGTGGGGCCCCTTTCCGTGGGGTCTAGTCGCAGATCTCGTCGAGCGGCTGCAGGTTGCCGAGCAGCGGCACCCACCGCCGTAGCTCGCACAGCGGCGTCCCCTCGGTCACGGCGCCGCTGACGACGACCCCGGGGTCGTTGACGGCATGCGCGGGAACAGCCGTGAGGGTGACGGCGGCGAGGCCGAGAACGGCGACGCTCAGCATGCGCTTGCTGCGGGAGAACATTTCTCTGCTCCTTTGGTGAGGCGATGTGCAGACAACCCTTTCTCACTCCAAGTAGCAGTTCAATCGCGAAACGTAATGGCAGCGAAACGAAAACAAGAGCGGCCCGGAAAAACCGGGCCGCTCTTTTTGGGACGTGCGCCGCGAACAGGACCTAGAAGTCCATGTCGCCGCCGCCGGGCATGCCGGCGGGAGCGGCCGGGGTCTTCTCCGGCTTCTCGGCGATGACGGCCTCGGTGGTCAGGAAGAGCGCCGCGATCGAGGCGGCGTTCTGCAGCGCCGACCGCGTCACCTTGGCCGGGTCGAGAATGCCGGCCTCGAACATGTTGACGTATTCGCCCGACGCGGCGTTGAGGCCCTCACCCGGGGTGAGGTTGCGCACGCGCTCGACCACGACGCCGCCCTCGAGACCGGCGTTGACCGCGATCTGCTTGAGCGGCTCCTCCAGAGCCTTCTTCACGATCGCCGCGCCGGTGGCCTCGTCGCCGTTGAGCTCCAGCTTGTCGAACGCCTTGGCGCCGGCCTGCAGCAGAGCCACGCCACCACCGGGGACGATGCCCTCCTCGACGGCCGCCTTGGCGTTGCGGACGGCGTCCTCGATGCGGTGCTTGCGCTCCTTGAGCTCGACCTCGGTCGCCGCGCCCGCCTTGATGACGGCCACGCCGCCGGCCAGCTTGGCCAGCCGCTCCTGCAGCTTCTCGCGGTCGTAGTCGGAGTCGGTGCGCTCGATCTCGGCGCGGATCTCGTTGACCCGGCCGGAGATCTGCTCGGCGTCACCGGCGCCGTCGACGATCGTCGTCTCGTCCTTGGTCACGACCACCTTGCGGGCACGGCCCAGCAGGTCGAGGGTGGCGGTCTCGAGCTTGAGGCCGACCTCCTCGGCGATGACCTGACCACCGGTCAGGATCGCGATGTCGTTGAGCATGGCCTTGCGGCGGTCGCCGAAGCCCGGGGCCTTGACGGCCACCGAGCGGAACAGGCCGCGGATCTTGTTGACCACCAGGGTCGCCAGGGCCTCGCCCTCGACGTCCTCGGCGATGATCAGCAGCGGCTTGCCGGACTGCACGACCTTGTCGAGCAGCGGCAGCAGGTCCTTGTTGGCGGAGACCTTGCCGTTGACGATCAGGATGTAGGGGTCTTCGAGCACGGCCTCCATGCGGTCGGAGTCGGTGACGAAGTACATCGACGTCATGCCCTTGTCGAAGCGCATGCCCTCGGTGAGCTCGAGCTCGAGGCCGAAGGTGTTGCTCTCCTCGACGGTGATGACGCCTTCCTTGCCGACCTTGTCCATCGCCTCGGCGATGAGCGCGCCGATCTCAGGGTCGGCGGCGGAGATGGAGGCGGTCGAAGCGATCTGCTCCTTGGTCTCCACGTCCTTGGCCAGCTTGGACAGCTCCTCGCTGACCCGCTCCACGGCCGCCTCGATGCCCTTCTTCAGAGCCATCGGGTTGGCGCCCGCGGCCACGTTGCGCAGGCCCTCGCGCACCAGCGCCTGGGCGAGCACGGTGGCGGTCGTGGTGCCGTCGCCGGCGACGTCGTCCGTCTTCTTGGCGACCTCCTTGACCAGCTCCGCGCCGATCTTCTCCCACGCGTCCTCGAGCTCGATCTCCTTGGCGATGGACACACCATCGTTGGTGATCGTGGGAGCGCCCCACTTCTTCTCCAGCACGACGTTGCGCCCCTTGGGGCCCAGGGTCACCTTGACGGCGTCGGCGAGCTGGTTCATACCGCGCTCGAGACCGCGCCGGGCGTCCTCGTCAAACGCGATCATCTTGGCTGCCATAAGGCTAGACCTCCCAGATGCAGGGTGGCTTGTCGTGGACCGAGCCGACGCCCGCGACGGCATGGGTCAGCATCTCCTTCGGCAGACCCCATCGTCCCGATCCGGTGTTGGCACTCTGCTGCACAGAGTGCCAACGAACTGTTTAGCACTCTACCCTGCCGAGTGCAAGCGAACTCACCTGCGGCCGTTCCTTTCCCCAGGTCAGTCGTCTGTCCGGCGAGCCGCCCGTGGACGCACCGCTGGCCGCGGTTCGCGCACACGACTCGCCGTACCAGGGGTCGACGAAAGATAGGTGACGGTTCGCACGGACTGCGCTGCCGCGCGATCCCGCCGGTGCATACCAGTGCGGTGAATCAGACCGTCCTGACGGACTCCGCCTGCGGTCCCTTCTGGCCCTGCGTGATCTCGAACTCGACACGCTGTCCCTGTTCGAGAGAGCGATACCCGTCCATCATGATCGCTGAGTAATGGACGAATACATCCTTACCACCGTCTACCGCGATGAAGCCGTAGCCCTTGTCCGCGTTGAACCACTTGACGGTGCCCTGCGCCACTTCCGACTCCTCTTACTGGTCTCCCAGATCTCGCCCATTCCTCCGCGAGACCCGTAATCGCCCGACATAACAGAAAATCAGCCAGGCGATCGCCCTCGACCATACCTGTGGCAAGGGGTTTGGCAACAGAGTCAATCTGCAGAGACCACATTTCTTCCATCGGCGGTTCAACGTTGAATTGCGGGGAAAAGAAGAAGGCGCCCACAAGGGACGCCTTCGCCGAAGTGTGATCTGCCGCACTCACCCGCCCGCGACGGCGGGGATGATGGAGATCTGGGTTCCCTCCGGCGCCGGAGTGTCCAGCCCCTGGGCAAATCGGACGTCCTCTTCCCCCACATAAACGTTGACGAAACGCCGAATCTGGCCCGATTCATCCAGAATTCTTGCGCCGATACCCGGGTAGTCAGAGTCCAGCTTGGCCAGCACGTCACGAAGAGTCGCGCCCTCGCCACTGACTTCCGCGTTGCCCCCGGTGTAGGTGCGCAGAATGGTGGGAATCCGCACAGAAACGCTCATGGTTACACTCGCCCTTTCGTGGTTGTCAGACAGTCGCGCGGAACGCGTCGAGAGAGGGCCGGATCACGGCCGTGGGCCTGGCGTCGCCGCTGATCGCGTCGAGCGTCTTGAGGCCGTCACCGGTGTTCAGGACCACGGTCTCGGCCTCCGGGTCGAGCTGCCCGGTCTCGGTGAGCTTCTTCAGCACGCCCACGGTCACGCCGCCCGCGGTCTCGGCGAAGATGCCCTCCGTCGAGGCCAGGAGCTTGATGGCGGCCACGATCTCGTCGTCCGTGACGTCCTCGACGCCCCCGCCGGTCCGCCGCGCGATGTCCAGCACGTACGGGCCGTCGGCGGGGTTCCCGATGGCCAGCGACTTGGCGATGGTGTCGGGCCGTACGGGCTGCACGACGTCGTGGCCCGCCTTGTAGGCGGTCGACACGGGCGAGCACCCGGCCGCCTGCGCCCCGAAGATCTTGTACGGCGTGTCCTCGACCAGCCCGAGCGCGACCAGTTCCTTGAAGCCCTTGTCGATCTTCGTGAGCTGCGAGCCCGAGGCGATGGGGACGATGATCTGCTCGGGCAGCCGCCACCCGAGCTGCTCGGCGATCTCGTACGCGAGCGTCTTGGAGCCCTCGGCATAGTAGGGCCGCAGGTTGATGTTGGTGAACCCCCACTTGTCGCCGAGCGGGTCGCCGATCAGCTCCGAGCAGAACCTGTTGACGTCGTCGTAGGTGCCCTCGATGCCGATCAGCCGGCCGCCGAAGACCCGGGCCATGGCGATCTTGGCCTGTTCGAGGTTGGCCGGGATGAACACGCACGCCTCCAGCCCGGCACGCGCGGCGGCGGCCGTGACCGCGCCCGCGAGGTTGCCCGTGGAGGAGCAGGAGAGCGTGTGGAAGCCGAAGTTGCGGGCCGCCTCGACGGCCATGGCGACCACGCGGTCCTTGAAGGAGTGGGTGGGGTTGCCCGAGTCGTCCTTGACGTGCAGGGACCTGATGCCGAGCGCCCGCCCGAGGTTGCCGGCCCTGACCAGCTTGGTCCATCCCGGGTTCATGTTGGGCTTGTCGGCGACGTCGGCCGGCACGGGCAGCAGCGACCGGTAACGCCAGATGTTGGCGGGTCCCGACTCGATCGCCGCGCGGGTCACCGCGCCGAACTCGTAAGCCGCTTCGAGCGGCCCGAAACATTCCTGGCAGGCGAAGCTCGGACCGAGCGGGTAGCGTGCGCCGCACTCGCGGCAGGACAGACCGACGGCGGGACCAAAATCGAGCGACATGAAGCGAGGCCTTCCCTCATCTTCGTCTACGGCCACCTTGACCACAGACCGGAATTGGCACCTTGTCCCGGTCGGCCTCGCCAGGTCGCGAGTCACAAGCCGGGAGGGTTGCCGGGGCTTCGCAGGGCCGGTCCCTCCACCCCTCTGGATGAGCAATATTCAGTTGTCGAGTCGGACTCTACCCGCCCACGTGGCGGAAACGTCCTTCCGTCTCAGAGTTTGAGACGCGCGATCTCAGCGATAGTCCTCCCCCAGCACGCCCTGGACATATTTGCGCGCCTGGTGGATGCGCGACTTGGCGGTGCCGAGCGGGATGCCGAGCTGGTCGGCCACCTCGTTGTAGTCGAGCTGGACGATGTCGCGCAGGACCAGCGCCTGCGCCAGGTCGGGTTTGTCGGCCTCCAGCGCCTCCATGGCGTCGAGCAGGTCGAGCCGCGAGCCCGCGATCACGCTGACGCGGCGCACGTCGGGCTTCTGCATCGGCAGCTCGTCGGAGCTCTGCTCGGCCGCCCTGCGCTTGAGCGAGCGGTACGTGGTCCGCGCGCAGTTGGCCGTCACAATGTGCAGCCAGGTGCTGAACCTGGCCCGTCCCTCGAAGCGCCCGATGTTGCGCGCCACGGCCAGCAGGGTGTCCTGGGAGGCCTCCTCGGCGTCCTGGTGGTAGGGCAGTATGCGGGCGCAATGACGCATGACATCGGGCTCGATCCGCCGCAGCAGCTCACCAAGAGCGCGGTGGTCTCCGGCCGCGGCGGAGCGGGCGAGTTCCTCGGTTAGCTCATCAAGCGCCATGCCTGGGATCCTAGGGTCATAGGGAGCCTTGTTGGCATCCTTCCTTTTCCGATGGGCCGTTCACCACGATGATCAGTGTGGTCCCGTCTGCACCGACACGCCAGCCGGAAGGAGTCACCTTGAGGTCTCACACCAGCTCACCGCCCTGCCGGCGGCCCGCGCGGCTGGAGCGGGCGCGGTGAACAACGTCCTGGTGGCCTCCAACCGCGGCCCTGTCTCCTTCACCGTCTCCGACGACGGCGAGCTGACCCTGCGCCGCGGCGGGGGCGGCCTGGTGTCGGGATTGTCCGGCGTGGCCAAGGACGACGGTGTCCTGTGGGTCTGCGCGGCGTTGTCCGACGGCGACCGCAGCGCGGTGCGCCTGGCGCCCGGCGGCCGCATCGACCATGCCGGCTACGACACCGGCCCGCTGCGCATGCTCGACATCCCGCCCGCCACCTTCCACCGCGCCTACAACGCCGTGGCCAACTCCACGCTGTGGTTCGTCAACCACCTGCTCTACGACATCCCCAACGCGCCGCTCTTCGGCACCAAGTTCGGGCGCGAGTGGGAGTCCTACCGCGACTACAACGGCGCGTTCGCGCTGGCCCTGGCCGAGGAGGCCGGCCACGAGGCCAGGGTGATGGTGCAGGACTACCACCTCACGCTGACCCCGGCGATGCTCCGTGCCGAGCGGCCCGACCTGCGCATCGCCCACTTCAGCCACACGCCGTGGGCGCCGCCCGAATACTTCTCCCTGCTGCCCGACGAGGTGGCGAGGGAGGTCCTGGAAGGCATCCTGGGGGCCGATCACGCCGGGTTCCTCACCGACAGGTGGGCGCAGTCGTTCATGGACTGCTGCGAGGCGCTGCTGGGCGCGGAGGCCGACCGCGTCGGGCGCAGCGTCACCCACGACGGCAGGACGACCCGCATCGGCGTGCACAGCCTCGGCGTCGACGGCGCAGCCCTGTGGGAGCGGGCCTGCGAGCCCGACGTCGAGTCGCACATGACCGCTCTGAAGGAGCAGGTCGGCGACCGCAGGCTGATCGTCCGCATCGACCGCACCGAGCTGTCGAAGAACATCGTGCGCGGCCTGGTCGCCTACGGCGAGTTCCTCGGCGCCCACCCCGAGTGGCACGGGAAGGTCGTGCACCTGGCCTTCGCCTACCCGAGCCGGCACGACCTGCCCGAATATCGCGAATACACCGCGTCGGTGCAGCGCTGCGCCCAGCAGATCGAGGACGAATACGCCACGGAGGACTGGGACCCCCTCATCCTCAACGTCAACGACGACTACCCGCGCTCGCTGGCCGCGTACCGGATGGCCGACGTGCTGCTGGTCAACCCCATCCGCGACGGCATGAACCTGGTGGCCAAGGAGGGCCCCGTGCTCTCACCCCGGTGCGCGCTCGTGCTGTCGCGTGAGGCGGGCGCGGCGGCCGAGCTGGGCCCTCACGCGCTGCTCGTCAACCCCTACGACATCAGTGGCACGGCCGCCGCCCTGCACGACGCGCTCGTCATGCCGGAGCAGGAGCGGCGGGCGCGCCGCGACAGGCTGCACGCGGCGGCCACCGCCCTGCCGCCGCAGAAGTGGCTGGCAGCCCAGCTCGACGCCCTGGCCTGAGTGCTCAGCTCCAGCGGGCGCGCCTGAGCAGCCGGACGGCCCCCGCGTGCTCCACTGGTCGACGACCAGCACCTTCGTCGTCGGCAGGTACCACTCGCGCTGCACGAAACGCGACCTCACCCGGCCGCCCGCGTACGAGACACAGGCGGCCGCCCACTCGCGGCACGCGGCCAGGTGGCCCGGCCCGACCTGGCGCAGGCCCTTCTTCCTCGCCGCGCCGAGCCTCTGCCCTCACGGTCACCACGCGGGTCCAGGCGGCGGCGGAAGGGTCGGGCCGCCCGATGAAGGTGACCGCTTACGGACGGCTGAACGCGGACGCCAGCTCGCCGAGCAGAGCCACGACTCCCTCGGGGCCGTCCACCACGATGTCGGCCCGCTCGGCCAGCGCCGTCACCTCGGCGGAGCCGCTGCACACGGTCACGCCGGGCAGGTTGGACGCCTCGACGGCGTCGTACGCGGCCAGGTCGCCGAGGTCGTCGCCGGCGAACAGGACGGACCTCGCGGCCCGCTCGGCCAGGAAGAGGCTGAGTGCCTGGCCCTTGTCCATGCCCGGCGGGCGCAGTTCGAGGACGTAGCGGCCGGGCTCGACCACCAGGCTGTGCTTCTCGGCCAGCTTGGCCAGCGGCTCGCGGAGCTTGGCGAGGGCGCCGTCGGGGTCGGGGCTGCGCCGGGTGTGCACGGCCACGGCGCGGCCCTTGTCCTCGACGGTCACGCCTTCGACGCCGAGCGAGTCGAGCAGCAACGGCAGCTCGGCCTCGGTGCGCGGCACGCCGGCGGGGGGCGGGGGCGCGGAGACGCGGCCGTGCTCCCAGCGTTCGAACCCGTAGTGTCCGAGCACGACCAGCCCCGGCACGTCGCTCAGCCCCGGCCCCAGTTCCAGCACGGTGGCCGGTGGCCTGCCGGTCACGATGACCACCGCGAGCACGTGGGCGCCCAGGTCGGCGAGAACTTCGGCCGCCTTCGGGTGGATCACGGCCTCGGCGGGATCGGGCACGATCGGCGACAGCGTGCCGTCGAAGTCGAGCCCGATCACGGCGCCCGCCGGATCGCTCAGGATCGCTTCCATTCCAGGGATGTTCCTCACGCGGCTGCCGTACCCAGCCGGTCAGGGGCGCATGCCAAGCCGTCTGGCGGCGCGGTCACGCTGACGGGTGGAG
Source organism: Nonomuraea sp. K271 (assembly GCF_009908215.1). Taxonomy (NCBI): domain Bacteria; kingdom Bacillati; phylum Actinomycetota; class Actinomycetes; order Streptosporangiales; family Streptosporangiaceae; genus Nonomuraea; species Nonomuraea sp. K271. The sequence goes on from NZ_JAAAHR010000041.1 coordinate 27,908, forward strand.
CGTAACCTGCGCAGCCTCTTGACCAGCATGGGGTCCTGCTCGAGCGCCTCGGGTCTGTCGATCAGCTCGCCGAGCAGCTGGTAGTAGCGGGTGGCGGAGAACCCGAAGGTCTCCTTGATGGCCTGCTCCTTCGCGCCCGCGTGGCGCCACCACTGGCGTTCGAAGGCGAGGAGCTCGTGATCGCGTTGTGAGAGTGGTTGCCGGCCGGACGGCTCCTGGGCAGCATTGTCACCGCTGAGCGGTGCTCCCATGGTGTCCTCCTCGAAAGGGGCGTGTGACGGTCACGTCGCACGCACACGGCCCGTGGCCATCGTAATGTGCGGCGCGCTGCTGTTCATGGCGGTTCGACAGACGTACAGTCACCAGATGTGACCTCAGTAATCACGCTGCTCACGGACTATGGGCTCGAGGACGGCTACGTGGCGGCCTGCCATGGCGTGATCGCCGGGATCGCGCCCGAGGCCAGGGTGATCGACGTGTGCCATCTGATCCCGGCGGGCGACGTACGGCGCGGCGCGGCCGTGCTCGCCCAGACCATCCCCTACCTGCCCGCGGGCGTGCACATCGCCGCGGTCGATCCGGGGGCGGGCGCGTCCAGGCGCGCGGTGGCCGTGGAGGCGGGCGGCCGGGTGTTCATCGGGCCCGACAACGGGCTGCTGTCGTGGGCCGTGCACGCCGGCGGCGGCGCCCAGTCGGCTCACGAGATCAGCAACGAGCAGCACTTCCTGCGGCCGGTCTCGCCCACGTTCCCGGGGCGCGACGTGTTCGCGCCGGTCGCCGCCAAGGTCTCCGGCGGGCTGAGCACGGCCGAGCTGGGGCCGGAGATCCCGGTCGGCAGGCTGGTCTCGCTGCCGGAGCCGACCTCCCAGCTGCGTGAGGGCTCGGTCGAGGGCGAGGTCGTCTCGGTCGACCGCTACGGCAACACGCAGTTGTCGATCGCGGCGCGCGACCTGCAGGCGCTGGGCGTGCGGGTGGGCGACACGCTGGGAGTGCGGCTGGGGCGGCGGCAGCTCTCGCTGCCCTACCGGGAGACGTTCTCGGCGGTGCCGCCGGGTGAGCTGGTGGCGTTCGCGGACTCGGCGGGGCTGGTGGCGATCGCGGTCAACTGCGGTGACGCGGCGCAGCGGCTGGGGCTCCCGCCCGGTGCCCATGTCCGGCTTTCTCCTCTTTCTTAGGGCGAAAGCCACAGATCGGAATTACTCCGCGTATCGGTCTGTTTACTGAAGGGTCGGGCTGACTCGGCGGTCGCGTGTCAGAATGCGGGTCAAACGTCCCCTCCCCCTCCCCTTCGAGGTCGACGTGTACCAGCTTCCTGTTGTCCTGCTGTCGATGTTGTCCACGCTCCTGCCCGCCCCCGAGCCTCGCCTGCCCGAGCCCAGGGTCTTCCCCTTCGCCGTGCCGGGCGTCAGCCCGTCGGGCGCGCGGGTCACGTACATGCTGGCCGGGGTCGCGCCCGAGGCGACGTGCCCGGCCGCGTTCCAGCCCTCGGCCGTGGGGCCCGGCTGCCGCACCGCCTTACGCGCGACGTACGCCGACAGCACGGGCACCTACGTCGCCACCGTGGGCATCGCCGTGCTCGACGGCCCGCAGCTCACCCCCTCCAGTACCGGACGGCCGGCGACCGTGCGGCCCGTGGCCTTCCCCGGGGGCCCGGCCGAGCGGTTCGGCGACCGCCAGTACGTCACCGGGGTGGTCCTGCGGCCCGGCGGGCGCTACGTGGTGGCGGCGGCCGCGGGCTACGCCGACGGGCGGGCGTACCAGCCGGGTGAGGCGGTCGAGCCGCGGCTGCGCGCCGCCGCGAGCCAGCTCGTCACGGCGCTGCACCGGGCACTGACCGGATGAGCAGGCTCCTCGTGCCTGCCCTGGTGACTGCGCTGGCGGTGGGCACAGTGCTGGGGGCCGCCGCTCCGAGCGCCTCCGACGACGTCAGCCGCGTCGCGCGGGCCGGGCAGTGGCAGCTCGGCGCGTTGCGGCTGCCCCAGGCCTGGCGTACGAGCAAGGGCGCCGGCGTCGTCGTGGCCGTGCTCGACACGGGCGTCAACGCCCGCCACCCCGACCTGGCGGGCGCCGTGATCCAGGGGCCCGACCTGACCGGCGTGGACGCGAGCCCGCACCGGTGGGGACGCCACGGCACCGCCATGGCCAGCCTGATCGCCGGCCGCGGGCACGGCGACGAGCAGGAGGGCGGCGTCCTCGGGGTGGCGCCGAGGGCCAAGGTGCTGTCCGTCAGGGTCACGCTCGACAACGGCGACCCGCAGCGCGTGAAGCTGCGTTCCGGCGGGCGCAACGCGCTGGCCAGGGGCATCCGCTACGCGGCCGACCACGGCGCCGGAGTGATCAGCATGTCGCTCGGCGGCGGCAGTGGCGCCTGGGAGGGCTCGGCCCCGGAGGAGGAGGCCGTCCAGTACGCGATCTCCAGGGGCGCCGTGCTCGTGGCCTCGTCGGGCAACGACGGCGCCTCCGCCAACAGGAAGAACTTCCCCGCCGCCTACCCAGGCGTGATCGCCGTCGGCGCCGTGAACCGGCGGCTCACGGTGGCCGGGTTCTCCAACCGGCAGGACTACGTCTCGGTGGTCGCGCCGGGCACGGAGATCGTGACGGCCGACGAACGCGGCTCGTACGTGATCGGCGACGGCACCAGCTCGGCGGCGGCCCTGGTGGCGGGCGTCGCGGCCCTGGTCAGGTCGGCGTACCCGAGCCTGTCCCCTTACCACGTGCGACAGGCCATCGAGCTCGGCACGAGGAAGCGGCCGGCCGACGGCCACAGCCCCGCCTACGGGCACGGGGTGGTCGACGCGGCGCGGACTCTGCGGGCGGCCGCCCGGCTGGACGTGCCTCCGTCCGGGGCGGCGGCGCCGGAGCGGTACTCCTGCCAGGCGTCGCCGTCCTCCAGGGGGCCGGTGGTGGCGGGCATGGTGGTGCTGGTGGCGGCGATGTCGGCACGGGTGCTGGTGACGCAGCGGCGGCGGCGACGGAGGGGTGTAACCTAGCAAGCGCTTGTGTGATACTCCGGCTATGACGTTTGCCATCGACGGCTGGTTCGCCATCGACCACGACGGCGTCCGCCTCATCGGCACCCGGTGCGCCGGCTGCGGCACCGTCTGCTTCCCGCCGCGGCACGGCCTCTGCCCCGACCCTCGCTGCGGCGGCACCGAGCTGCGCGCATGCAGGCTGCCGGGACGTGGACGCGTCTGGTCGTACACGAACGCCTGCTACCCGCCGCCCGCGCCGTACGTGGCGGCGGAACCGTACGAGCCGGTGACCCTGGCCGCGGTCGAGCTGGAGGAGGCCGGGATCGTCGTGCTCGGCCAGGTCACGGGCCTGACGGTGGAGGACCTGGAGGTGGGCATGGAACTGGAGCTCACCTCGGGCCCCCTGGCCGACGGGCCGCAGATGTGGATGTGGCGGCGGGCGTCATGAGCGTCGTTGTGCTGGGCACGGGCATGCACCCCTGGGGCAAGTGGGGCAGGCCCTTCGTCGAGTACGGCGTCGCGGCCGCCCGCGCGGCACTCGACGACGCCGGCGTGGCCTGGACCGACGTGGACTACCTCGTCGGCGCCGACACCATCAGGAACGGCTACCCCGGCTTCGTCGCCGGCGCCACCTACGCCCAGGCGCTCGGCTGGTCGGGCGCCAGGATCGCCTCCTGCTACGCCGCCTGCGCCTCGGGCGCCCAGGCCGTCGACATCGCGCGCACCCGCATCCTGGCGGGCCTGTGCGAGGTCGCCCTGGTCGTGGGCGCTGACTCCACCCCCAAGGGTTTCTTCACGCCGGTGGGCGGAGACCGGCCCGACGACCCCGACTGGCTGCGCTTCCGCCTCCTCGGCGCCACCAACCCCGCCTACTTCGGCCTCTACGCGCGCAGGCGCATGGCCGTGCACGGCTCGACCCAAGCCGACTTCGCCGCCGTCAAGGTCAAGAACGCGCGGGCCGGCTCGCTCAATCCCATGGCCCGCTACCGCAGGCCCGTCACCGTGGACGAGGTGCTGGCCTCCCCCATGGTCGCCGACCCCTTGCGGCTGATGGACATCTGCGCCACCTCCGACGGGGGCGCCGCCGTGGTGCTCGCCTCCGAGGAGTACGCCCGCCGCCGCGGCGCGACCCCCCTCGTACGCCTGGCCGCCGTCTCCGCCGTCACCCCGTCCTTCCCCAGTACCGTCCTCGAACTGCCGAACTTCGCCACCGACTCCTGGGCCGCCGCGCCGCCGCCCGAGAAGCCGTTCAGGGCGGCGATCGCGTACGCGGCCTACGAGGAGGCGGGGGTGGGCCCCGAGGACGTCTCGCTGGCGGAGGTGTACGACCTGTCCACGGCGCTGGAGCTCGACTGGATGGAGGACATCGGCCTGTGCCCGCCGGGGCAGGCCGACAAGCTGCTGCGCGACGGCGTGACGGCACTCGGCGGCCGCGTCCCCGTCAACCCGTCGGGCGGCCTGGCCTCGTTCGGCGAGGCGATCCCCGCCCAGGCCATCGCCCAGCTCTGTGAGCTCGTCACCCAGCTGCGCGGACGCGCGGGCCCCCGGCAGGTGCCGGGCCCCCGGGTCGGCCTGGCCGTCAACCAGGGCCTGTTCGGGCACGGCTCCGCCCTGGTCGCCACCCTCTGAACGGGCAGGTGCCCCCCGAGCCGGGCTCGGAGGGCACGTGCCGTGCGGGCGGTTCAGCCGACGTGGACCACGTCGTGCGTCTCGGCGAAGTGGCAGGCGCTCTCGTGCGCCGTGCCGGGCCGGATCTGCAACAACGGCTCCTCCTCGGCGCAGATCTCCTGCGCCTTCCAGCACCGCGTACGGAACCGGCACCCCGACGGCGGGTTGGCCGGCGAGGGCGGGTCACCCTGGAGGATGATGCGCTCGCGCTGCTCCCGCCCATCGGGGTCGGGCACCGGCACCGCCGACAGCAGCGCCTGCGTGTACGGGTGCGCGGGCCGGTCGTAGATCTCGGTGTCCTTGCCGAGTTCCACGAACTTGCCGAGGTACATCACCCCGACCCGGTCGGAGATGTGGCGCACCACCGACAGGTCGTGGGCGATGAAGATGTACGCCAGGTCGAACTCGTTCTGCAGCCGCTCCAGCAGGTTGATGACCTGCGCCTGGATCGACACGTCGAGCGCCGACACCGGCTCGTCGCAGACGATGATCTCCGGCTGCAGCGCCAGCCCGCGGGCGATGCCGATGCGCTGCCGCTGACCGCCGGAGAACTGGTGCGGGTAGCGGTTGATGTGGTCGGGGTTGAGACCCACGACCTCCAGCAGCTCCTGCACCTTCGTGCGGCGGTCGCCCTTGGGCGCCACCTCGGTGTGGATCTCGTACGGCTCGCCGATGATGTCGCCGACGGTCATCCGGGGGTTCAGCGAGGTGTAGGGGTCCTGCATCACCATCTGGATGTTGCGCCGCATCCGCTTGAGCTCGCTGCCCTTGGCGTGGGCGATGTCGCGGCCGTTGATCTTGACCGAGCCCGACGTGGGCCGCTCCAGCGCCATGAGGACCTTGGCGAGCGTGGACTTGCCGCAGCCCGACTCGCCGACGATGCCCAGCGTCTCGCCCTTGTGCAGGTCGAACGAGACGCCGTCGACGGCCTTGATGGCGCCGATCTGCCTCTTGACCACGATGCCCTGGGTGAGCGGGAAGTGCTTGACCAGGTCGCGCACCTCGAGGATGCGCTCACTGGTGCTCGCCATCGAGGACCTCCCTCCAGTAGTGGCAGGCGCTGTTCCGCGTGCCGCTGACGTCGTGGAGCGGTGGCGCGTCGGTCACGCAGTTGTCCTGCCGGTACGGGCACCGGGGGTGGAAGGCGCAGCCCGTCGGCAGGTCGAGCAGGTTGGGCGGCAGGCCCTTGATCGCGTACAGCTCGTGGCCCTTGAGGTCGACCCGGGGGATCGACTCCAGCAGCCCCTTCGTGTACGGGTGCGCGGGCCCCTTGTAGATGTCGTGCACGGGGGCGTTCTCCACGATGCGCCCCGCGTACATGACGGCGATCTTGTCGGCCACGTCGGCGACCACGCCCAGGTCGTGCGTGATCAGGATGAGACCCATCTGGCTCTCGCGCTGCAGCTCGGCCAGCAGCTCCATGATCTGCGCCTGGACGGTCACGTCGAGCGCCGTGGTCGGCTCGTCCGCGATCAGCACCTCGGGGTCCAGCGCGATCGACATGGCGATCATGATGCGCTGCCGCATGCCCCCGGAGAACTGGTGCGGATAGTCGTGGACGCGCTGCCTGGCGGCCGGGATGCGTACGCGGTCCATCAGCTCGATGGCCTTCTTCAGCCCGTCGGCCTTGGACATGCCGCGGTGCACCCGGAACATCTCGCTGATCTGCCAGCCCACGGTGAACACCGGGTTGAGCGCGGAGAGCGCGTCCTGGAAGATCATCGCGATCCGCTGGCCGCGCACCTGCGTGCGGGCCTCCTCCGACAGCTTGAGCAGGTTGGTGCCCTTGAAGCGGATCTCCCCCTTGGGGATCACCGCGGGCGGCATGTCGAGAATGCCCATGATCGCCTGCGCGGTCACGGACTTGCCGGAACCCGACTCGCCCAGCACCGCGAGCGTCTCGCCGGGGCCGACGGTGTAGCTCACCCCGTTGACCGCGCGTACGACCCCGGCACGGGTCTGGAACTCCACGTGCAGGTTGTCGACCGCGAGCAGTGGGTGGTCGCCCGGCGCCCCTCCTTCGGAGAGCCCAGGCAGCACGTCCGCTGACGTCTTCTTCACGTGATCCCCCCTTCTACCTGAGCTTCGGGTCGAGCGCGTCGCGCACCGCGTCGCCCATCATGATGAACGCGAGCACGGTGACGCACAGGAACGCGGCGGGGAACACCAGCGGCAGCGGTGCCTCCAGGAACCGGTTGCGCGCGTCGGCGATCATCAGACCCCACGAGATGTCCGGGGACAACACGCCGACGCCCAGGAACGACAGCGCGGCCTCGGCGGCGATGAAGCCGCCCAGGTTGATCGTGGCCACGACGATGACCGGCGCGAGCGAGTTGGGCAGCAGGTGGCGGAACATGATCCGTCCCGCTCCGGCGCCCAGCGCCCTGGCGGCCACCACGAAGTCCTGGCTCTTCGCGGTGATCACCGCCGCTCTCATGATGCGGTACGTCATCGGCCAGCCGAGCACCCCGAGTGCGACGATGACCAGCAGGATGCTGTTGGCCTTGCCGCGGAAGGTGGCCGCGATCAGCAGCGCGCCGAGGATCGCGGGGATGGCGAAGAAGATCTCCGTGAACCGCGATGACACCGCGTCGACGGCGCCGCCCCGGTAGCCGGCGACGATGCCGAGCAGGCTGCCGACCAACGTGGTGACGATCGTGGTGAACACGCCGATGATGATCGAGTTGCGGGCGCCGTAGATCGTCCTGGAGTAGAGGTCACAACCCAGGTTGTCCCGGCCGAACAGGTGGCCGGGGCTCGGCCCCTGCCGCGCCGTCGACAGGTCGCAGCTCCTGGCGTTGAACGGGTCGATCGAGGTGAACAACGACGGCCAGAACGACATGACCAGCAGGACGAAGATGATGATCACCGAGATGATGAACATCGGCCGTCGCCTGAGGTCGTACCAGGCGTCGGTCCACAGGCTGGCGGGCTTGCCGTCCTTGGCCTTCTTGCCTCCGCGCTCCGGCGCCTGGGTGGGCTCGGTGACCAAGGTCTGCGTATCCGGGAGCCCGGTCCCGACCGGCGGGGTTGGGTTACTCATAGCGGATCCTCGGGTCGAGCAGGGCGTACAACATGTCGACGACCAGGTTGGCCAGGATGTAGATCAGCACCAGGACGGTGACGATGCCCACGACCACCGGTTGTTCCCGCAAGTAAACCGACTGGAAGAGCTGATTTCCAATCCCTTGCAGGTTGAAGATCGTCTCGGTGATGACCGCGCCGCCCATCAGGTTACCGAGGTCGGCGCCCAGGAAGGTGACCAGCGGGATCAGCGCGTTGCGCAACCCGTGCCTGCCGATGACGCGGCGTCTCGACAGGCCCTTGGCCGTGGCTGTGCGGATGTAGTCGGCCCGCAGGGTCTCGGCGAGGCTGGTCCTGGTGAGCCTGGTCAGATAGGCGATGGACGTGCCCGCCAGCACGAAGCCGGGCAGCAGATAGCTGCGCCAGCCCGCGAACGTGCCGGCGACGGGGAAGATGTCCGCGCCCGTCCACTGTTTGAGTTTCACGCCGAGCAACAGCTGCAGCACGAACCCCGTCACCAGCGTGGGGACGGAGATGAACAGCAGCGTCGAGGCGAGGATCATGGTGTCGGTGGCCTTGCCCCGGCGCAGCGCGGCCCACAGGCCGAGCCCGACGCCGATGACGGCCTCCATCACCAGCGCGGTCAGTGCGAGGTTCAGGGTGACCTGAAACTTGCCCGCCATGATCTGGGACACGGGCACGTCGGCGAAGTTGACGCCGAAGTCGCCCTGGAAGAGCACACCGCTGATGTAGTACCAGTACTGCAGCAGCAGCGGATCGTTCAGGTGATATTGCTCGCGCAGGACCTCGGCGATCGCGGGGTCGGGGCGTTTGTCCCCGAACATCGCCGCGATGGGGTCACCGGGCAGCGCGAAGACGATGCAGAAGATCAGTAGCGTGGCGCCGAACAGGACGGGGATCGCCTGGATCAAGCGCCTGATGACATAACGGCCCATTCAAGCCCTCCGGTACACACCTGGAGGCAGCCCTCGGAGTCCGTGGGTTACCCGGCTCGAGAGGCTGCCTCCAAGTTCAGCCCTCCGACGGGTGGACGGCGCGGCCGTCCACCCCGGCGAACGACGTCAGGCCTTCTCGACGTCTGCCCAGTCAATCTGGTTGAGCAGGTTGAGCTTGACGTTCTTCACCTTAGTGGAGTGCCCGAAGTTGCTCCGGTAGAAGTAGACCGGGATGTACGGCAGTTCCTTGATCAGGATGTCATCGGCCTGCTGGTAGAACTTCAGGCCCTCGGCGGCGTCGGTCGCCTGGTCACCCTTCTTCAGCAGCTCGTCGAACTCCTTGTTGGAGTAGCCGCCGTAGTTGGAGCCGGACGCGATGGCCCCGGTGGCGAAGATCGGGGTCAGGTAGTTCTCGGCCGCCGGGTAGTCGATCGCCCAGCCCATCCGGAACAGGCCCTTGTACTCCTTGCTGTCCAGCGCGTCCAGGATGCCCTGGAACTTCTCGAACGGCTTGGGCGTGACATCGATGCCCAGGTTGGCGCGGAGGTTGTTGGCGACAGCCTCGATCCACTCCTTGTGGCCGCCGTCCGCGTTGTAGCCGATCTCGATGGTCTTCGGGCCACCCGCCTCGTCGTACAGCTTCTTGGCCTCGGCCGGGTTGTACGTGCAGGCGTCGCACGCACCCTGGCGGTAGCCGGGGATGGCCGGGTTGATGAAGTCGTCGGCGGGCGCGCGGGTGCCGGAGAAGACCGTCTCGGCGATGGTCTTCCTGTCGATGGCCAGCGAGATGGCCCGGCGGACCTGCACGTCCTGGAAGTCGGGGTTGTACTTCAGCGGAACGCCGATGTAGCCGATGGAGGCGTCGGGCTCGTCGAAGTAGCGGTCACCGAGCGCGGCCTTGGCGCTGGCGATCGCGGAGGGAGGCAGCGAGTCGTGGACGTCGAGGTTCTCGGCCTGGAGGTCGTTGTACGCGGTCTCGGAGCTGGTGTAGACCTTGAACTGGAGCTTCGTCCAGTTCGAGGGCTTCTTGCCCGGATACTTGTCGTACACCGACGCCTCGATGGTCGCGTCGGTGCCCTTCTTGTAGGGCTTGTCCAGCTTGAACAGGCCCTGACCGATCGGCTGCTCACCGTAGGCCTGGGTCACCTTGCCGTCGGGGCCGATGGCCGACTCGGGCATCGGATAGAAGGCGGTGTAACCCAGCATGGTCTTGAACTGCGAGAACGGCGCCGCGAGCGTGACCTCGAGCGTGAGGTCGTCGACGACCTTGAGACCCTTCATCTCCTTGGCCGTCGGCTTCTTGCCCTCGCCCGGGTGGACGTCCTCGTAACCGTCGATGCGGCCGAAGAAGTAGGACGCGCTCATGGCGTTGTCCTGCAGCGCCGCATAGTTCCACGCGCGCGCGTAGTCGGCTGCCGTCACGGCGGTGCCGTCGTGCCACGTGTAGCCGGACTTCAGCTTGATCGTCCAGACCTTGCTGTCCTCCGTCGTGATCGACTCGGCGGCCTCCTCGACTGGCTGCTTGTTCTCGTCATAGCCGACGAGCGGAGAGAAAAGCGCGGCGAGAACCTCGGAGCCTTCGGTCTCCGTGGTGTTCTGCGGAACCAGGAGCTCCTGAGGCTCACCGACTTCCATGCGGACCGGCGTGGTGTCCCCGCCGCCCGCGGCAGTGCCACCGCTGTCCGAGGCACCGCCGCCACACGCGGCAACCGCGAGGGCGAGCAGCGCGGTACCGGCGACGATCTGTGCGCCCTTAGTAACACGCATGGTGAAAGAAATCCTCCCTCTACAGGTGGGCGTAAGCGCTGAGCTGCGGTGATCGTGAGCAGCCTGACGGGGGGTTCCTGGTTTCCCCCGGGTTTGGCTGACATGGTCAAACCAGCCGACGCCCTGCCAGTCGATCGCGACTATCCCTCACTACTTGCCACCAGGACGTCTCTGGCGCGTTGCAGTTCGGTCACACGTACGCCTATCCACCGTCACAGACATTTATCGCTATCGGTATGCAACGGTACAAAACATCCCAAGCAGGCCCTGCATGGACGTGAACAGTCGATGAAAATTACCCCCTACATGACGGTGCTCGTGCCCTTGCCGCCACGCCCCGCCCGGCTGGGCTACGGTTGAGCAGGTCTTGACGACGCCTTGGAACCCAGCGTCCCGAGACTCCGTCCAACTGACTGTCGCCGACCCGCGCGACAGGCACTCCACCGACCGGGATCCAATAGAGTCCTTGCCATGAGCCAGCCGGAATCCGCTGTCGCGGACGCCCAGGCGGGCGGCCGAAGCGGGCAGGAGCCGCTGGCCAAGCTCGCCAAGCGATATGGGCTTCGCCGTGCCATCGCGCGGCCGAGGTTCCCTGTCTACCTGCGCCAGTTGTGGCAGCGCCGCCACTTCATCCTGACATACGCGACCTCGCGCAACGTCTCGAAATACTCGAGTTCGGCGCTCGGCCAGCTGTGGCAGGTGCTGACTCCCCTGCTCAACGCCGCCATCTACTACGTGATGTTCGGCGTGGTCCTCGGCGGCAGAGACGGCATCGACAACTACCCGGCGTTCCTGCTGACCGGGATGTTCATCTTCACCTACACGCAGCGCACGGTCACCGCCGGCGCCAAGTCGATCTCCGGCAACCTGTCGATGATCCGGGCCCTGCACTTCCCCAGGGCCTCGCTGCCGCTCGCCTACACGATCCAGGAGCTCCAGCAACTCGCCATCTCCATGGGCGTGCTCCTCACCATCGTGTGGGCGACAGGCGAGTGGCCGACCTGGTACTGGCTGATGATCCCGGTCGTGCTCCTGCTCCAGACGATGTTCAACGTCGGGATGGGCCTGGTGGTCGCCCGGCTCGGCGCGCAGATGCGTGACCTCAACCAGTTGCTGCCGTTCATCTCGCGCACCTGGCTCTACGCCTCGGGCGTGTTCTTCTCGATCCAGAACAAGGTCGTCGGGACGGCCGGGCTGCCGCAGTGGGTGGCGGACGTGATGTACCTCAACCCCGCCGCCTCCTACATCGAGTGGATGCGCGAGATCCTCATGGGGACCCACAACCCCGGGTACGGCCACCACCCCCCGGCGACGGTGGTGCTCTCTTGCGTATTCTGGGCGGTGTTCGCACTCGGCTTCGGCTTCTGGTACTTCTGGCGGTCCGAGGAGAGGTACGGGCGTGGCTGAACTGACCAAGGAGCTGTCACAGGTGAAGGGCGAGAAGCCCGCCGTCCCGGGCAAGGATGTCAGGGTGCATCCCAACCCGGAGCCCTCGGGCAAGCGGCCTCTTGACGTCCCCACGGGCACTCCCACCGTCATCGTCGACGACCTCCACATCGTCTACCGCGTCTACGGCGCGGCCTCGGAGGCCGAGAAGGGCAACGCGGTCAACGCCCTGACGCGCCTTCTGAAGCGCCAGGGACGCCCGCAGATGAAAGAGGTCCACGCGGTCAAAGGCGTGACGTTCGTGGCCTACCACGGCGACGCCATCGGCATCGTGGGGCGCAACGGCTCGGGCAAGTCCACGCTGCTGCGGGCGATCGCGGGTCTGCTGCCGCCGCACAAAGGGGCCGTCTACACCGACGGCCAGCCGTCGCTGCTCGGCGTCAACGCGGCTCTCATGCGTGAGCTGACCGGCGAGCGCAACATCGTCCTCGGCTGCTACGCCATGGGCATGACGCCCACCGAGGTGCGCGAGAAATACCAGGAGATCGTCGACTTCTCCGGCATCGACGAGTTCGTCCAGCTGCCCATGTCCACCTACTCCTCCGGCATGGGTGCCCGCCTGCGTTTCGCCATCTCCTCCGCCAAGACGCACGACGTGCTGCTCATCGACGAGGCCCTGGCGACCGGCGACCGCGAGTTCCGCAAGAAGAGCCAGGAGCGCATCCGCCAGATCCGCGAGTCGGCCGGCACCGTCTTCCTCGTCGCCCACGACCACAAGGTCATCGAGGAGACCTGCAACCGCGTCATCTGGCTGCACAAGGGCAAGATCAAGATGGACGGCGACCCCAAAGAGGTCATCGCCGCCTACAACAAGGGCTGATCCCCCGCCGCACCGACGCCGTCGCCGTGCGGCGCCTTTTGTCATGCCCGAAATCGACCGTGTGTGCGAAACTCGCGCGACGCGAGGGGCTAATGACTGACAGCGAGCCTGCCGTTCCGATAGAATTCGAACGCCAATTCGATCTGGGGAACGGCGATGGAGTGGGAGCGCGCGATGGGAGAGCTTTCGGCCGCGATTGACCACCTGGCCACCGAAGACGTGTCCGAGATCCCGCGGCTGCAGCTGGCCGAGCAGCTGTTGGAGCTCCACTGGCAGATGGCCAGGCTCCAGGCACAGATAGCCCGCCGCACCGGCGTCCGTCTCCTCTGACATCGCGACACGCCGTCCGGGCGACCCGATCGTTCCACCACGTCACGCGCCCGCCTGCCGTGCTCGCCGCCCGCCGGCTCTCCCACGTCCGTCACGTGGGCCATGCTCGGGGGGCTCGTGCGGGCCGGCACGTCCGGCCTTGGACGGCCCACTGTGCGCGCGTGTCGGCGGCCCGCCCCGTGTCTGTCAGAGGGTGGGTCAGACCCTGGCGGGAGGTGCTCACCTACATCATCTCTGTCAGAAGGCGTCACCCTGGAGGCCTCCGGCCGTGTGCGGGGGTGGGGGGACGGTGGCGGTGCCGTACATAGTGGGAAAAGCATGCCGCCGACCCCGGAGTGGGGTCGGCGGCGGGCGGGCTCGTGCGGCGCCGCCGCCCTGCAGTGGCGGCGCGGTGCGCGAGCTCGCCACGGGCTCGGGGCGCGTCCGCCCTGGCCCGTCGTGAGACCACCCGCGTGCGCGGCCCGTACGCACGACGCCTCGCCACACCCGGAACCGCCCGGCACCTGCGAGCAATCCACGCCAGCGGGCCGCCCGGCACCTGCGGGCGAACCACCGCCCGGCGGACCCGGAGCGCTCGGCACCTGTGAGCGCCCCTCATGGTCCGGCAGGTCGGTGCGGCGGCGTCCCGGCCACGGTGAGACACCGTTCCGTGGACGGCGCTGTCCCCGCCGGAGGTCGTTTGCTCCGGCCGCGGGACGGCGTACGCGTCACCGGCACGATACGGTTCCCGGCGTCGGCACCTGTGACGCCCGCGAACCCTCATGCCGGCCCTCGGCGAGCCACGCTCGCCGGCGCCTCCGTCGTGGCTAGTCGCGGTCCCAGGACTGCCGCACCGAGCTGGTCAGCGCGCTGGTGGACCACCCCAGAGCGGTCACCACGTCGCGGTAGGACGCGGCGGCCTTGGCGCCGCTGCTCTCGACGGTGCCGGCGACCTCCTCGACGACGGGGGCGACCCCGTCCAGCGTGGCGGCCTGCGTGAGGCCGGGCAGCGCCTCGGCGACGGGAGCCGCCTCGGCGGGCGCGACCTTGCCGAGGACCGTGGACAGCCGTCCGCCGGGAATGCCGGGCAGCGCGTTCTTGGCCGCCTGCGTGAGACCGGTCATGGAGGCCTCGGCCGACAGGGACTCGATGCCCTTGACGGGTGCGCCACCGCTGGTCGGCAGCTTGCCCAGCGTGGTGCCGAAGGACGACTCGGCCAGGCCCGCCATGGCGGCGACGACGCCGTGCACGCCCGCGGACTGGGTGGCGACCTCGCTGCGGCCCTGATTGAAGGTCTTGACCGACGGCGTCGCGGTCTCCGCCATGCGGGCCGCGCCCGACAGCAGGGGCAGCGACGACGTCACGCTGCCGCGGCCGTTGCCGAGCGGAGAGAACCCGCCGACGATCGGCGACAGCTCGGCCAGCGGGTCGCCGTCCTTGACGACGTCCTCGGCCGAGTTGGCCGTGCCCACGGTCCGACGCTGGTTGTCGGCCCTCCTCCTGGCCTCTGCCAGGGCGTCCTTCTCGGCCTCCGTCAGGGCCTCCGGCTGGGCCGGGGCGCCGAACAGCGCGCCCACCAGGCCGGCGGCGACCCCGCCGCCGAGGATCCCGCCGAGCGGGCTGGTCGCGGTGGTGGTGCCTCCGCCCCGGCTGTCCAGGACTTCCGCTTGGACGGGCCCGGCCAAAGCCGCCGCCAAGCCAAATGTTGTGACGGCTACAGCCGCCTTGACTACTCGATTCATGATTGCCTTCCCGGCTCGTGATCGATCGCTCTCGAATGCGGTGGAAATGCGAATCGATAACCCCCGAATGCCGTGGCGTACGCGCTATGGGCACCACATCGGGCGTGCCGTCACGGCTGAGCTACGCCAGCAGTTCTATCACTCGCTGTGATCGGCCGCAGGCTCATGAATGCCCATGTAGAAGGGGTTTGCAGCTCGGTTACCGAGTGAGGGGGGAGCGTTGAGCGGGAAGACAAAACGGGAAATAGGAGGGCCTAGTTTCTGATAGTGCGCGCCCTCGCTCGGGCCTCCCTATCACCACCCTCCGGCCCGTGAACAATGGTTCGCGAATACAAATGTCACGGGCCGGGGTGTAATTTTCCTGTCGCGTTGGACGACTGTCGCGCCGGACGCGCGCGACCCTCAGGCGGGCAGCAGGGCTTCCTCCTGCTCGAACGGAAAACGGTCGGCGAAGGCCGGGCGGAGGTCGCTCAGCCACACCGCGGACGGGTCGTAGCGCGCGAAGAACGGCCGCCCCACGAGTGAGGGGTCGCGCGCCTGGATGAGGTGCAGCACGAAGACCCGCTCCCCGGCGATCTCCGTGACGCCGTCGACGCACACCTTGCCCGGCGTGGCCGACATGGACGGACCGCGGACCGTGCGGCAGAGCCCTGAGACGGACGCGTAGGCGTCCCGGAAGATCTCGTACGCACGGGCCAGCGGCACCGCGAAGTAGTCCTGAGGACCGGTGTCGCGCTCGACGAACATGTAGTACGGAATCAGCCCCATCCTGAGCTGACGCCGCCACATGCGCGCCCACACGGCGGGGTCGTCGTTGATCGACCTGATCAGCGGCGCCTGGGTGCGGATCGTGGCGCCGCTGCCGAGGATGCGCTTGACCGCCGACTCCACCAGCGGCGACTCCAGCTCGCGCGGGTGCGAGAAGTGAGCCATGAACGCGAGGTTCTTGCCGGCGTTCGTGACCTCCTCGAACAGGCCGAGCGTGGCGTCGGCGTCGGGGTCGGTGGCGAAGCGCTGCGGCCAGTAGGCAAGCGCCTTGGTGCCGATGCGGATGGACTCGAGCTGCTCCAGCTCCAGGAGCGGCTCGATATATCGCCTGATGACGGGCTCGCCCATGATCATGGCGTCGCCGCCGGTGATCAGGACGCTGGTGACCTCGGGATGGCTGCGGATGTAGCTCACCATCTGGCCGATGTCGTCAGAGGCGAACTTGAGGTCCGCGTCACCGACGAACTGCGCCCACCTGAAGCAGTAGGTGCAGTAGGCGTGACAGGTCTGCCCCTGCTTGGGGAAGATCAACACAGTCTCGGGATATTTGTGCTGCAGGCCAGGTACGGGCTCGTCGTCGATCTTCGGGACGTTGAGCTCTTTCTGCCCCGCGGGATGCGGGTTGAGCTGTGCGCGGACGCGATTGGCCTCAGCCTGGATCTCGGCATTGGGCGCCTCGGCCTTGAGCAGGTCGGCGAGCCGGGCGACGTCTTCGGCGGGCAGCATGTCCTCCTGCGGGAAGACGAGCCGGTATATCGGGTCGTCGGGCGCGGCCGACCAATCTATGAGTTCCTCGACGACGTAGGCGTTCGTCCGGAACGGCAGCACCGTGGCCACGGCGCGAACCTTGAGCCGCTCCTCGTCGCCGAGCCCCGCACGCTGGAGGAACTCGTCGAGATGCTTGGACGTGTACGCCTTGAAGCGTCGGGTGCCTGCCTGGTTCAAGATCACTAGGCCTGTCCCATCTTTTTTGTTCGATCTGATGTAAACCTCACGACCTTGTCGCGCGTCTACGGTTCTTAATACCCGGACGCTCCCAGTCGCGTCACTGGTTCCACCGGGCTCCAAGTTTCTCTGGAGGTTTGCCGACATTCGC
This sequence comes from Nonomuraea sp. K271, assembly GCF_009908215.1. Classification (NCBI taxonomy): domain Bacteria; kingdom Bacillati; phylum Actinomycetota; class Actinomycetes; order Streptosporangiales; family Streptosporangiaceae; genus Nonomuraea; species Nonomuraea sp. K271. Next base: position 44,476 of record NZ_JAAAHR010000041.1, read on the forward strand.
GACATATCGCGAATAGGCCTACACTCATGTCCGTGACCGACTCTCCGGACCTCCGCGCTTCCGACGCCGACCGCGACCGCGTGGCCGCCGTGCTCTCGGAGGCGCTCGCCGCAGGAAGACTCACCAGTGTGGAGCACGCCGACCGGCTCGACCTCGCCTACACGGCGAAGACGGTCGGAGAGCTCGCCCCCATCACCAAGGACCTGCCCGACGTGTCCGCGGGGAACGTGCCGACCGCCATCGAACAGCAGGTCATCGACTCGAAGTTCAGCAAGGTCATACGCAAGGGCCGCTGGGTCGCCTCCAGGAACACCAGGCTGTCCGCGCGGTTCGGCGCCCTGATCATCGACCTGTCCGACGCCGTGCTGCCCGGCCGCGAGATCACGATCGAGACGAACGCCTGGTTCAGCAAGATGATCGTGCGCGTCCCAGAGAACGCCCACGTGATCGACGAGGGCAGCTCCGTGTTCGGCAAACGTAACGTGACCGGCGGCTCCGAGGCCGACGGTCCGCTGATCCGCGTCACGGGTGCGTCGAAGTTCTCCAAGGTCATCGTGTCGCGCGGGGTCTCCGACTGGAATCTGCGCTGACCGCGTCCCGCCCCTGATCTTCCGCGCGCGACCCCTCCGAGGCCGGGCACGACTGGAACCCGCCCATGCGGGAACCAGGAGGGCCTACCCGCCGGTTAACCTGGCACCTGCCGTGCCTGCGATGCGGACGTCCGAGCCCGCGTTCCGGCCAAAGCCATGACGGCGGGCTCGAAGCCGTACGAGGTGATCATTGTCCGACAGCAGGCCCATCGCGCTCGACGCGATGGGCGGCGACCACGCACCCCACGAAATTGTGGCGGGAGCGGTCCACGCCGTACGCGAGCGCGGCCTGCGCATTGTGCTCGTCGGCTCGCCGCGCGTGCTCTACGAAGCGCTCGCCGACCACGACGCGACCCAGGAGATCCCCATCGTCCGCGCCGAGGAGGCCCTGACCATGGACGAGGGCGCGCTGGCCAGCCTGCGCCGCCCCCGCTCCAGCCTCGCGGTCGCCTGCCACCTCGTACGCCGCGGCGACGCCGGCGCGGTGGTCTCCGCCGGCTCCACCGCGGGCATCGTGGCGACCGGCAGGCTGCGCCTCAAGGGCCAGCAGGGTGTGCTCAGGCCGGCCATAGCCGTCGCCCTGCCCACGCTCCCCCACCCCACCCTGCTCCTCGACGCCGGGGCCAACGCCGAGGCAAAGCCGGAGATGCTGGTCCAGTTCGCCCATCTCGGCTCCGCCTACGCCGAGCTGGCCCACGGCGTCGAGCAGCCCAGGGTCGGCCTGCTCACCATCGGCAGCGAGGCCGAGAAGGGAAACAAGCTCGTGAAGCGTGCCCACGAGCTGCTGCAATCCTCGCCCGGCCTGCATTTCACCGGCAACGTCGAGGGCTACGACCTGCTGACAGGCAGGGCCGACGTGATCACCACCGACGGCTTCACCGGCAACGTGGCGCTCAAGACCATGGAGGGCGCGGTCCGCTACGCGTTCACCGAGCTGCAGGGGAGCATCGGCGACAGCAGGCTGGCCAGGCTCGGCGCCGCCATGCAGCGCTCGCGCCTGCGCGAGCTGCGCCGTCGCCTCGACGCGGAGGCGTACGGCGGAGCCGTTCTGCTCGGGCTCAACGGCACCGTCGTCATCGCCCACGGCTCGTCCAAGGCCCAGGGCGTCAGCGCGGCCTGCCGGCTCGCGGCCGACCTTGCTTGGAGCGGCGTCGTGACCGAGGTCGGGGAGCGGGTCGCCGCCACACATCGCTCCCACCGATTGTGGTGACCCTTTAGGGTGTGAGACCGATCCACAGCAACAGGGGGATAGGTGGACGGTCTTGCCTCAACGATGCGGGGCCTGACTCCGGCTCAGGTGGCGCGGGCGCGGACCAACGAAGTCCCGCGCCGCTCGAGCAGGTCGCTGAGCGCGATTCTCAGAGCCAACGTCCTGACCCTCTTCAACCTGGTCATCGGCGTGCTCAGCGTCCTCGTGCTCGTCTTCGGCGAGTGGCAGGACGTCATGTTCGGGCTGATCATCGTGGCCAACGCGCTGATCGGCATCGTCCAGGAGCTGCGCGCCAAGCGCACGCTCGACCGTCTCGCCGTGATCAACGAGGCGCCCGTACGCGTCCGCCGCGCCGGCCGGGAGGAGCGGATCGAGGCCCGCGACATCGTGCTGGGCGACCTCGTCCTGCTCGGCCCCGGCGAGCGCCTGCTGGTCGACGGCGAGGTCGTCGAGTCCGACGGGCTGGAGGTGGACGAGTCCCTGCTGACCGGCGAGGCCGACCCCGTGCGCAAACGCCCGGGTGACGGGGTCCTGTCGGGCAGCTTCGCGGTGGCGGGCTCCGGCTCGTTCGTGGCCACGAAGGTCGGCACCGACGCGTACGCCGTGCGCCTGGCCGAGGAGGCCAGCACGTTCCACCTCGCCCGATCCGAGCTGCGCGACGGCATCGCCGGCTTCATCAAGTACGTCACCTGGCTGCTCGTCCCGGTCGGCGGCCTGCTGCTCTACAGCCAGCTCAGCAACTCCGCCGACATCGGCACCGCCGTCACCGGCGCGGTCGCGGGCATCGTCACCATGATCCCTGAGGGGCTGGTGCTGATGACCTCGATCGCCTTCGCCGTCGGCGTCGTCCGCCTCGGGCGGCGCAAGTGCCTGGTCCAGGAGCTGCCCGCGATCGAGGGGCTGGCCAGGGTCGACGTGCTATGCCTGGACAAGACCGGCACCCTCACCTCCGGCGGGATGGACCTCGGACAGGTGCTGCCGCTGCGCGACGACCAGCCGACCGAGGCGGCGCTGGCCGCCCTGGCCCACCTCGGCCAGCGGCCCAACGCCACCGCCCAGGCCATCCGCGCCCGCTACCCGCAGGTCGAGGACGGGTGGGCCGCCCGCGCCACCGTGCCGTTCTCCTCCGCGCGCAAGTGGAGCGGCGCCGACTTCGGCGAGCGCGGCACCTGGGTGCTGGGGGCTCCCGACGTGCTGCTCGACGCGGGCGAGTGTCACGACCGCGCCGCCGAGCTGGCCGCCGCCGGCACCCGCGTGCTGCTGCTGTGCCGTACGGACGGCCTTCCTGCGGGCGCGATCCCGGCGCGGCCGGAGCCCGTCGCGCTCGTCACCTTCACTCAGCGGATCAGGCCGGACGCGCGCGACACCCTGCGCTACTTCGAGGAGCAGGGCGTGACGGTCAAGATCATATCCGGCGACAACCCCGACGCGGTCTCGGCGATCGCGACCGGCCTCGGCATCCCCGGCGGCGAACACTCGATCGACGCCAGGACGTTGCCGCACGACGACCCCGCCGAGCTCGGCGAGCTGCTCGACACCCACACGGTGTTCGGCCGGGTCACCCCGCGGCAGAAACGTGCGTTCGTCGCCGCGCTCCAGGCCCGCGGCCACACCGTGGCCATGACCGGCGACGGCGTCAACGACGTGCTCGCGCTGAAGGACGCCGACCTCGGCATCGCGATGGGCGCGGGCAGTCCGGCCACCAAGGCGGTCGCCCAGGTGGTGCTGCTCGACGACAGGTTCGCCACGTTGCCGCACCTCGTGGGCGAGGGCCGCCGGGTGCTGGCCAACATCGAACGCGTCTCCCACCTGTTCCTCGTCAAGAGCTTCTACGCGATCGTGTTGTCGGTGCTCGTCGGGCTTTCGGGGACGATGTTCCCGTTCGCGCCGCGCCACTCGACCCTGACGAACGCCCTGACCATCGGCATCCCCGTCCTCTTCCTCGCGCTCACGCCCACGCTCGAACGCCCGCGACCGGGGTTCGTGCCCAGGGTGCTGCGCTTCGCCGTACCCGCCGGGGTGGTGTGCGCGGCGGCGGTGATACTGGCGTTCTGGTCCGCGCACGACAGCACCTCCACGCTCGTCGAGACCCAGACGTCCGCGGTGCTCGCCCTCTTCCTCACCACGTGGTGGGTGCTCGTGCTGATCGCCAGGCCGCTCAACTGGTGGCGTACGGTCCTCGTCGGCTCCATGGCCGTGCTGTTCGCCGTCAGCCTGACGCTGCCCTTCGTCAGGGAGTTCTTCGCGCTCCGGCCGGGCGACGTGGCCAGGGATCTGACGGCCGTCGGCATCGCCGTCGTGGCGGCCGCGGCGATCAGTATCGCGGTCAGGCTCGCCGGTACCCTTAGAACATGACCGACCCGCAGATTGTGCTCACCGAGCGCGTCCAGCAGGCGCTGGCGCACGCGTTCGGCCCCGAGCACGCCGACGCAGACCCGCTGATCCGGCCCTCCCAGTTCGCCGACTTCCAGGCGAACGTCGCGATGAGCCTGGCCAAGCGGCTGCGACGGGCGCCGCGGGAGGTCGCGGAGGCGATCGAGGGCGCGCTGTCCGACTTCCCCGGCACGGTCGAGGTCAGCGGCCCCGGCTTCCTCAACATCACGCTCGACGACTCGTGGATCGAGTCCGAGGCCCGGCGGATGCTCGCCGACCCCCGGCTCGGCGTCGGCTCGACCGCCCCCTCGCAGACCGTGGTGATCGACTACTCCGCGCCCAACGCGGCCAAGGAGATGCACGTCGGCCACCTGCGCACGACGATCGTCGGCGACTCGCTGGCCCGCCTGCACGAGCATCTCGGCAACACCGTGATCAGGCAGAACCACCTGGGCGACTGGGGCACCCCGTTCGGCATGCTCATCGAGCACCTGCTCGACATCGGCGAGGGGGCCGCCGTCGAGCAGCTCGAAGCCGGCATGGGCACGGAGTTCTACCAGGCGGCGCGGGTCAAGTTCGAAAACGACGAGGGCTTCAAGCAGCGGGCCCGGGTGCGGGTGACCACGCTGCAGTCCGGCGACCCCGACACGATGCGGCTCTGGCACGTGTTCATGGACGCCACCGTCCGCTACTTCAACAAGATCTACGAGCTGCTCGGCGTCACGCTGACCGACGCCGACATCGCCGGTGAGAGCATGTACAACCCCATGCTCCAGAAGACGTGCGACGACCTGGAGGCCTCGGGGACGGCGGTCGTCAGCGACGGCGCGCTCTGCGTGTTCCCGCCCGGCTTCACCGGCTCCGACGACAAGCCCCTGCCGCTCATCGTCAGGAAGAGCGACGGGGGCTACGGCTACGCCTCCACCGACATGGCGGCCATCCGCTACCGCGTCCACGACCTCAAGGCCGACCGCATCCTCTACGTCGTGGGCTCCGACCAGGCGCTGCACTTCCGCATGGTGTTCGCGGCGGCGCGGGTGGCGGGCTGGCTGCCCGACACGGTCTCGGCCGAGCACGTCCAGATCGGCATGATGCTCGGCAAGGACGGCCGCCGGTTCAAGACCCGTTCCGGCGAGTCCATCAAACTGGTGGACCTGCTGCAGGAGGCCGTCGACCGGGCCACGGCGGCGATCTCCGACCGGGGCTACGACGAGGCCACCAAGAGCGAGATCGCGCGGGCCGTCGGCATGGGCGCAGTGAAATACGCCGACCTGTCGGTCAGCCACGACAGCGAATACGTCTTCGACTTCGACCGCATGCTCGCCTTCACCGGCAACACCGGCCCCTACATGCAGTACGCCACGGCCCGGATCCGCTCCATCTTCCGCCGGGCCGGCATCGAGACGTCCGACGCGAAGGGCCCGATTCTGCTGGGCGACCCCGCCGAGCGTGCCCTGGCTCTCCACCTGCTCGGCTTCGGCTCGCTCGTCGAGCAGGTGGCCGAGCAGTCCGAGCCCCACCGGCTGTGCGCCTTCCTCTACGAGACGGCCAGCCTCCTGAGCACGTTCTACGAGCAGTGCCCGGTGCTGCGGCCGGACGTCCCGCCGGAGACGCGCGTCTCCCGCCTCGCCCTGTGCGCGCTGACCACGGCCGTGCTGGAAACCGGGCTCGACCTTCTGGGCGTCCCTGTCCCCGAGCGCATGTAACAGGCAGTTGACGCAAAGCTCCCGTTCCGTCGTGGGCGCGCCTTCACCTCGTTGGCGCGCCCCAGCGGCTAGGCTTTACGCGGTCATGAACTGAGGCCGAAATGGGGGAGTTCTCTGCCTTGAGCACGGACCTGACTGCGAGCCCCCAGGCAGCGACGGAGGTGCATCGCTACGCGGAGGCGTTGCTCACGCACCTCGCCGCCAACGGCTCCGCACCTCCCGCCGCCCCGGGCTTCCGCGACGTCCCCGGCTACTGGCTGCCACCTGCCGTCGAGGCGCTGGTCGCCATCCTCGCCGGCGATGACCCCCTTGAGCCGCTGAGCAGGGCGGCCGGGCGCGACCAGCAACAGACCGCGCTCTTCCTCTGCCTGGCCCTGGCCGTGTCCGGGCAGGGCAGCCGCATCCACGCCTCATGGCTCGGCACCGCCTTCGGCGAGTTGTCCCTCGACCGGCCGGTCACCCACGGACAACGCTCGCTCTGGCTGGCCGCTGCCAGAGGCGCCTACGGCCCCGCCGGCAAGATCTTCGTCCTGCGCAAGCTCGACGTGCTGGCCGTGCAGGAACACGCCGACCCGAAGCAGTGGGTGCAGGCGCTGGTCCCCGACGAGCCGTCGGTCGTGGTGCCGCCGTCCCTCGTCGACTTCCCCGAAATGGCCGAACTCCCCGAACTGGCCAGGCCCGCGATGGCCGCCGCCCGCCTGGCGCGGTTGCGCGGCCGGGTCGCCGAGATCACCTCGGCCCGCCAGTCCGACCACGACTCCTCCGCTCCGCTCGACAACAGCACCGGCAGCCCCGCCACGTCGTGGGCCGAGGACGAACCACTCGCCGTGCTGCGCTCACTGATCGGCCAGAGCGGACCGGCCGGCCCGATGGCCTCGCTCAGCTCACACCTGCTCGACGACCTGCGCCCCGGCGCCGACCCGCACCTGGCGGCGATCGCCCTGCACGTGGCAGCGCCCATCCTGAGGGGAGTCTGCGAGGAACTGGAGGCCGACAGCCGCCTGGAGCCGCCGGAGACGCTGACGGTTCCGCTGCTCGGCCACCGCATCCACCTGCGTCCCGAGGGTCCCGACCAGCAATCGATGGCCGCCGCCGAGGACGCCATCGTCGCCGACGGAGTCGTTCCCCGCGGCCGGCCGTGGGCCGCCATGGTGCTGATCGTCGCCGGCGTCGCCTGTCTCATCGGCGCCGCCTTCCTCAACAACCTGCTCGTCGCGGCCGCCGTGGCGATGATCGGCTTGGCCGGCTGGCAACTCTGGCTGCGCCGCAAACTCGTCGAAGCCGACGCCCGCTTCGTGACGGCCCAGGTGAGCGAGCTGAAAGAGCTGGCCGAGGGGGCGGTGTGGGCTCTGCACGCCTACGCCCGCGAAGCCGACGCACGCGCCACGCAGGCCGCCGACGACGCCGTGGAACTGACCCGGCTGATCCGCCGCGGCCCACGCGCGGGCTGACCCTCCTGTCCCCGCACAGGCGCGTACAACGGCACCACCACCATGCCAGGCTTGCGGGCCGACCCGTCCGGGATGGCGTCAGGGCCGGCACCTGACTGTCGCGCCCACGGCGGCCCCGCGCAGTGAACTGCGGAACCTACCGGCTCACCCGCCCGCGGCGGACTTCGTACCCGCACCGGCTTACCCACCAGCAGCGGGCCCCAGAACCCGACCCCGCCTGGATCTGAAATACGGAATCCCTGTCCGCAGTGGAATCAACGGCTTCCCCGACCCGGGTATCCACCGGGTTCGTACTGGGGATTCTCTACCCGCACGTGGGTCATGGCCCGCACACGTGGGGCGTTCACCGGCTCGCTGTCGCGGCCTGACCTGCTGGGCTGGAGGGGCGAACACACCGCCGCAGCCCGTTCCCGGAGTGACCCGGCCGCCGTCCCGTCGCGCCCGCACGCGACAAGAAGCTCTAGTCCCGTCAGGAGACCCGCGGCCCGCATCACAGCGGGTCTCCTACGAAACCTCGATCTCCACGTGTGCCGGTGCGAGCAGGAAGACGCGGTCGGCGATGCGCTCGATCCTTCCCTCACACCCGAAGGCCAGCCCTGCGGCGAAGTCGACCATCCTTGTCGCCTCGGGCATGGGCATGCCCGTGACGTCCATGATGACCGTCTGCCCGTCACGGAAGTGCTGACCGATCATCGGCGCGTCGTTGTACTTGAGCGGCTGGACCATCACGATGCGTGACGAGTCGACGTTCGCGCGCCACCGCCTGGCGGCACGCTCCGTAGCGGGCACGTATTCGTCCTCGTAGTGCCCGTCGTCGTCGTAGCCCTCGTCGTATTGGTCGATTCCGCCCAGGCCAAGGTAGCTCACCACCTTGCGCACTGCCCCCATCGGCTTGTCCTTTCCTCAGGAACTCACCGTAATCGGCACGTCCCTACACATTGGACGGTAACCGACGATTCCGCATTCGCCACGCGACACGCCCAGGACTAATTCCATTTTGTACGGCTTGCAGCCCGGTTGCAGCTGGATATCCGACCCCTGGATAGCATCGAGCACATGCGCCTCTTCACTGTGGACGCCTTCACGGACACAGCTTTCAAGGGTAATCCCGCAGCGGTCTGCCTGCTGGACTCTCCGGTTACTGACCGATGGATGCAGAGCGTAGCCGCCGAGATGAACCTCTCCGAGACCGCTTTCCTGCTCGGAGATTCTCTGCGCTGGTTCACGCCTGCGGTCGAGGTCACACTCTGTGGCCACGCCACCCTCGCGACCGCTCACGTCCTGTATTCGACCGGGGCGGCGAGCGGCCGGGTCGAATTCACGACGGCCAGCGGCACGCTTACCGTGAATCGCCGCTCCGACGCCATGATCACCATGGATTTCCCGGCGAAGGAGGTGACCCCCTCCGGCGTTCCCGCCGCCCTCGAGAAAGCGCTCGGGGCGACCCCGGTTCAGGTCGGAAAAAGCCACCTCGACCTGCTCGTCGAGCTCGACTCAGAGGAATCGGTACGGTCGCTGACCCCCGATATTCCAGCCCTGGCCGCCGTCGACGCGAGAGGCGTGATCGTCACCGCGCGGGGCACGGAGACCGACTTCGTCTCCCGCTTCTTCGCCCCCAATGTCGGCGTCCCGGAGGACCCGGTGACGGGCTCGGCCCACTGCGCGCTCTCTCCGTACTGGTCGTCCCGCCTCGGCCGCCCGTCCTTGGTGGGAGCCCAGGTGTCGGCCAGAGGGGGCCTCGTCCACGTGACCCACGACGGTGACCGCGTCCATCTGGCCGGCCGGGCCGTCACGGTGTTCTCCGGCACCCTGCACCTCTGAAGGCCGCATCCCACGAGGTGCGAACGGAAGCGGCCAGGCGGTGACTGTGCTCGCGGCGGTTCGAGACGCTGAGGTGGATGAACAGTCACCATCGCTGCGAGACAACGTGAAGCGGCGATCAGAGGTCAGGGCGCCAGCCTCGTTCGACCGACCGACGGCACTGGTCGGGGTCGTCGCCCGCGCTGGTGAACAGGGCGGTCAGCAGCGGCACGCCATGGTCCAGCGACTGACGGGGCAGAGGACCGGTGACGACGAGCGATGCCAGTCCATGGCCGATGGTCCAGCTCTGCGTGGCCAGTTCCAGCGGGTCGACGTCGTCGCGGAAGCGGCCGACGTCAGTCGCCCGTTCGACGGCCCGTACGAGACAGTGCAGCGTGTCATCCGCGGCCGTGGCGTCCTCCAGTTCGAACCCGGCGTCGAACATGACCTGGTAGAGATCCGGACTGGCCAGGGCGTTGGACAGGTACGCGGCGCCGAGGGCGGCCAGGTCCCGCACCGGATCCTTCGATGGCGCGACCGCGGCGAGATGAGCGGCCAGGCGGGTGAAACCTTCCTGTCGCATCGCTGTCCACAGACCGTCCATGCCGTCGAAGTAGGTGTAGACGGCCATGGTGGACACCCCGGTGCCGGCCACCAGCGAGCGAAGCGTGACCGGCTGCCGGGCGGCGAGCATCTGTGCCGCTCGGTCGATCAGCAGGGAGCGGACCGCCGGGTCCTTCGTCCTCACCATGGCACCACAATACATAGCTTTGCTATGTTCTCGACAGGCACCGAACGGGCTGTGCCGATGAGCGAGCAAGGAGCGGACATGACCGTGACCCTGGTCAACCCCGACGGGCTGCCGAAACCCGACGTCTACCGCCAGCTGTCGATCGCCACCGGATCGAAACTGGTGTTCCTGGCCGGCCAGGTGGCTCGCGATGCCGAGGGCCGGCCGGTCGGTGAGGGGGATCTGGCCGCTCAGGTCGAGCAGGCTTACCTCAATATCGGCACCGCCCTCGCCGGAATCGGCGGATCCTTCGATGACGTGGCCAAACTGACCATCTACGTCGTCGACTGGACACCCGACAAGATGCCGCTGCTGGGAGAGGGCGTCGCTCGGGCGGCGGCCAAGCTGGGGGTCGACCCGGTCAAGCCGATCACCTTGCTGGGCGTTGCGGCGCTGGGCGAACCCGACCTGCTGGTAGAAGTCGAGGCCACCGCCGTCATCGACTGAGCCGCGACCCCCCGCACCCGGCCCTCGACAAGCGTGGGGCTCGAGACCGTTGAGATGTCCGCACATGTCAACAGAGACAGCGGGCGGAGCCACCAACGTCGAGCCCGCCACTTGGTCCTGGCCGTACCGCGTCGGAAACTCAGTTCACCGCGCGGCGGGCGAGAAGGTACGCCTGCGGGAAGCCCCGCCTGGGATCCTCCTCCGGAGAGATCACCAACCGGGCCACCTCCGTGAGCCCGGCGCTGAGGAGCAGTCCGGCGATGTGGTCGGGCGAATATCTGTAGGCGAGTGACACGAGGTGGTCGAACGATTCGGCCACCTCGGTGGCGTCGTCGTGCGCCTGGAAGCCGAGCAGCAGGTGGCCTCCGGGCGCGAGCACGCGGTGAAACTCCGCGAACGCCTCGGGAAGCCGTTCGGGCGGGGTGTGGATGATGGAGTAGTTGGCGAGCACCCCGGCCAGAGCAGCGTCATCGACCTTGAGAGCTTCCATCGCTCCAACCTCGAAGCGCAGTTCCGGATGCCGGCTCCGAGCGAGCACGATCATTTCCGGCGAAAGGTCAACCCCGAACACGCTCAGGCCGAGTGCATGCAGATGCGCGGTGACATGGCCGGGGCCGCATCCCACGTCAGCCACCAAACCTCCGCCGTGGGTCCGGATGAGCTCGACGAAGACGGGGATCATCGCGTGGTTGAGCGGCTCAGCATGGTACCGCTCAGGGATGTCCTCGGCATAGCGAGCGGCGACGGCGTCGTACGCCTCTCGGGTTGCGGTAATAAGGTCCGGCTCTGTCATGGACAGCCATGCTAGAGCCTGGCGCCGGCGTGTCGCTTCCCCTCGACGACGCGCACCCCGTTCAGTGGCACACTGCCCGAATGAAGGTCAGAGTCGCAGTCGAGCAGGACTTCACCGGTTTCCTGCACTTGGCAGCCGAGGTCGAACAGTGGTTCGGCCCCATGGTCTCCGAACCGGGCTTCCATGACGCCGTGCGCAAGAATCTCCTCCGTTCGACGGCGCTGGTCGCGACCTCGTCAGGCCCGGGGCTTCTCGGCGGGCTGATGTTCGGAACCACGCGTCCGCCGACCTACCACATCCGTTGGCTCGTCGTCTCGGAGCAGGCACGGGGTCAGGGGGTCGGCCGGGCACTGCTGGCAGAGGCGATGCACAGGTTCGTACGCGGCCCAGGCAGCGTTGAGGTGGTCACCTTCGGCACCGACCACCCTGGTGCTACGGCAAGCGGTGCACGCGCCTTCTACGAGCGGCTCGGCTTCACGCCTGCAGAAGCCACCAGCCCGGGGCCGGAAGGCGGCTCCCGGCAGATCTACCGCCTCGCCGTCCCCCACCAGCCCTTCGAACTTTCCTCATAACCCGAACCGCTTTCCCCGCCACCGCGGCCCACAGGTCAGGACGCCTCCCACCGGCAAACTCTGTAGGTCACGGAAACTGCAGGCGCAACAAAAAAAGGGGCTCCACGCCTCAAGCGTGGAGCCCCTACAAAAATTGTCCGGCGGCGACCTACTCTCCCACACCCTCCCGGGTGCAGTACCATCGGCGCAGAGAAGCTTAACTTCCGGGTTCGGAATGTAACCGGGTGTTTCCTTCCCGCCATAACCGCCGTAACCCCATGAAACCGACAAACACAACCGCTTGCAGTCTCAGAATTGCCTAGTGGACGCGAGCAACACCATAAAAAGTATGCTTTGTGGTCAAGTCCTCGGCCTATTAGTACCGGTCAGCTCCACACGTTACCATGCTTCCACACCCGGCCTATCAACCCGGTCGTCTACCGGGAGCCTTAACCCCTCACAGGGTGGGAGACCT
>NZ_JAAAHR010000406.1:0-439 GCF_009908215.1 Nonomuraea sp. K271
AGAGTCAAGGCGCTCAAGAGGAGCCGATACGGCCGAGCCAAGTTCGACCTTCTCAGGAAGATCATCCTCTGCGCCCCTTGAACGTGCTCACGATCAGTGACGCCGCCACACAAAGATCGCCAGAGCCACAAACGCTGCCGCTACTCGCCAGCAAAATCAGCCGGCTTCTTCGCCACGAGGGGCCTGCCTGATCACGGGGCCGAAGAAGGCCGTGCCGCCGATGCGGAGAACGGGGGTCCCGACATCGAAGCCGACCTCGTTGAACGCCTCCTCGTGCGAGTCTCGGATGAGCTGATCGAACTCCTCGCTGCTGCGCTGCGCCGCGACCGCCGCCCCGGCGCCGCGCGGAACCATCTGCACACGGCGCTGGAGACGTTCGAACGCCACGGGGCCCGCCTGTGGACCGCGCAGGCGAGGACCGAGCTGCGCGCGTCCGGCG
>NZ_JAAAHR010000407.1:0-414 GCF_009908215.1 Nonomuraea sp. K271
TAAGAGACAGTGTCGCGGCCGGTCAGATCCGGTTCGTCCAGGCCGACGTGCGCGTCCCAGAGGACGTCGACCGGCTCGTCTCCGGCTTCGACCGGCTGGACGTGGTGGTCAACAACGCGGGCGGGTCGCCGTACGCGCCGCTGGACGGCACCTCGCCGCGCCTGCACGCCCGTGTCATCGACCTCAACCTGACGGCCCCGCTCCTGGTGGCGCAGCGCGCCTACCCGCTGCTCGCCGCCTCCTGCGGGGCGATCGTGATGATCGGCAGCATCAGCGGCAGCCGCCCCTCACCCGGAACGGCCGCGTACGGTGCCGCCGAAGCGGGCCTGCACCACCTGGCGCGCTGCCTGGCCGCCGAATGGGCGCCACAGGTACGGGTCAACACGATCGTCGTCGGCCTGACCGCCACAGCCG
>NZ_JAAAHR010000408.1:0-405 GCF_009908215.1 Nonomuraea sp. K271
CAGGAAGGCTGTCAGGCGGGCTCGGAGGGGGACGATCAGAGCGTCTCCCGCGTGCGAGACGCCGCCGCCGATGACGACGGCCGCGGGATCGAGCAGCCGCGTGTACGTGGCCAGCGCCAGGGCGAGCGTCTCCACGGCCGTGTCCCACACCCTCCCGGCCGCCGGGTCTCCCTCGGAGGCCCGCCGCACCACCTCCTCGGCACCGGCGGCGCCGTACCGGGCCGCGACCGCGCCGCCCGACGCGTAGGCCGCCAGGCAACCCCGCTGCCCGCACCCGCACGCCGCTCCGCCGGGGTGTACCGGGATGTGCCCGATCTGCCCGGCCCATCCGGCGGCGCCGCCGTACAGCCGCCCGGACAGGACCACGGCGCCCGCGATGCCCGTGCCGATGGGCAGGTAGAGGAC
>NZ_JAAAHR010000409.1:0-403 GCF_009908215.1 Nonomuraea sp. K271
CCCTGGTGCGGTCCGTCCGGGGTGGTGGGGGCCATCTCTCCGCTTGACGTGTCACCGGCCCCCGCCACCGAGGAGGACGGGGTCCGGGACGTGGCGGCGGACAGCGTGGTCATGGCCAGGGACCGGGCGCGGGCGGTGTCGATGTCGTCGAGTTCCGGTGGCGGGACCACCGGATGCGCCCGCCATCTCGCGTACCGCACCACGTGCGCCAGCGCCCGCACCGCCTCCTCGGGAGCCGCGTACGAGGGGATGGAGCCCCGCCCGGGCGTCGCGTCGGAGCCGGTCTCGACGCGCAGCGCGGGGTGCATGCCGAGATGCCCGTGGAACGTGGTCACGACCGGCTTGGCGACGTCCTTGGAGACGCGCAGCAGCTCGGCGGCCACCTCGTCGGACGCGCCCGGGA
>NZ_JAAAHR010000410.1:0-375 GCF_009908215.1 Nonomuraea sp. K271
CCGGCGGCGACCTACTCTCCCACACCCTCCCGAGTGCAGTACCATCGGCGCAGAGAAGCTTAACTTCCGGGTTCGGAATGTAACCGGGTGTTTCCTTCCCGCCATAACCGCCGTAACCCCATGAAACTGTCAAGCGTAACCGCTTGCTGTCTCAGAATTGCCTAGTGGACGCGAGCAAGAATCTTACTTTGGTGTGGCGCAGCTCCGGACCCGGCGAAGAGTAACAGAGCGCTGCACACACCAAAGAATATGCTTTGTGGTCAAGTCCTCGGCCTATTAGTACCGGTCAGCTCCACACGTTACCATGCTTCCACACCCGGCCTATCAACCCGGTCGTCTACCGGGAGCCTTAACCCCTCACAGGGTGGGAGACCT
>NZ_JAAAHR010000411.1:0-315 GCF_009908215.1 Nonomuraea sp. K271
CTTGGAGACTCCGTAGGCGCGGGCGACCTCTGCCTGGGACCGGCCCTCGACGACAACAGCGGTGATGACAACTCTGGCCTTGGACACACCGCCCACGCTGTTGATCGCGGCGGTTGCTTATGTCCTGTCAATCCCCTCAAAGCGTGGAGACGGTTCTATGCCACAGCGGTCCTCAGCAGGGCCGATGTGGCTTGTCTCTTCTCGATCATGTGACGTTCGAATGTGATGGGCGGCAAGCCCTCGTTGGCGCTGTGCCGCCGGGTGGTGTTGTAGAAGTCGGCGATCCAGGTGGCGATCTTCAGACGGGCCTCGGCG
>NZ_JAAAHR010000042.1:0-56256 GCF_009908215.1 Nonomuraea sp. K271
GCCCAGGCCGCCGCCCCACCGGCCTGACTCCTGTCCCGGCGCGGCCCACGCGGATTCCGGGTCTGCCCGCTGCGATCCTGTGCCCGCCCGTCGTTCGGGAGGCCCGCGTGCTCGCGCCCGGCAGAGGCGACGCGCTCACCGCTGGGCCGGTTGCGGGAGCCCGGCCCAGCGGTGAGCGCGTGGCCCGTGGAAGGTGCGGACCCAAGCGATGTGGTCAGCCGAAGGCGTAGCCGTACAGGCCGGTGCCCTCGCTGAGCGGGCGTACCTTGCCCAGGCGCAGGCCCGGCCGGCGGGATCCGGGTGCGTACGCGACGAGCCCCTGGCCGGGCGCGGCCACCACGAGCGCGTACACCGGACGCCGCCGCGCCAGGGGCCGGTGGCCGTCGCCCCACCCGGGCAGGGCGGTCACCGCGGCCCCGAAGTCGCGTCCTCTGCCCTTGACCAGCAGGTTCCCCTTCCGCGTGAGCCCGCCCGCCGCGCGTCCCGCCAGCACCTGGACGGCCTTCTCCCCGGGTACGCCGATGGCCAGGTCGTCCCTGCCGTCGCCGTTGAAGTCCCCGGCCGCCAGCGAGGCCCCGAACCGGTCGTAGTAGCGGGGTCTGCCGTCGAGCGTGTTCTGCGACCAGGCCTCGGTCCGGTCGGTACGCAGCCCGCCACGCGAGCCGTACAGCACGTCCACGGTGCCGTCGCCGTAGTCCATGGCCCGCTGGCCGGCGCTGAGCCCTTCGCCGGGTACGCCGATGGCCAGGTCGTCCTTGCCGTCACCGTTGAAGTCGCCGGTGGCCAGCGAGGCCCCGAACCCGTCCCATTTCTCCGCGGCGCCCTTGATGCCCGGCGTGCTCTGATGGAGCAGCCGGGCACGTTTCGCGCGGACGTCGACGACGGTGGCCGAGCCCTGGCCGTCGTGGCTGATGCTGTCGGCGGGCGCTCCCACGACCAACTCGTCTTTGCCGTCCCCGTCGAAGTCGCCGGTGGTCAGCGCCGCGGCCCATTGGTCGGTGACGCGCGCGGGCTGCCGTACCCACCGGGTCTTCTGCGTGATCCGGTACGGCTTGCGCCCCTTCATCCAGTACACGGTCACGGCTCCGCCCGACCGGTGGCCGGGGGAGCCGACCGCCAGCTCGTCCCGGCCGTCGCCGTCGAGGTCGCCCGCGGCCAGGGACGCGCCGAACCGGTCGCTGGACGGTTCGGCGGGTGCCAGCCGCCGGCCGGCCACCAGGCCGCCGGGGGAGCCGTCGTAGATCTGCACGACCCCGTTCCCGTCGCCGCCGGGCACCCGCTCACCGGTGAACTCCTCCGACACCCCCACGGCCAGGTCCGCGCACCGGTCGCCGTTGAAGTCGCCGGCGGCCAGCGCGGAGCCGAACGCGTCACCCGGCTCGGCGTCGTCCTGGACGAGCTTGGCCGTCCTGCCGGAGCCGTACGTCACGGTCACGGAACCGGCCCTGGCGGCGTCGTAGGGCGCGGCCACGGCCAGGTCGGGGCGCCCATCGGCGTTGAAGTCGAGCGGCCGGCCGGTGCACGAGCGGGCCGTCGCGGGGGTCGTACCGGTGAGGAGGGGAAGGACCAGGCAGGCGGCGAGCACAGCGTTCATACCGCAAGTCATGACCGGGCGGGTCGAACCAGGTCTGAACGGCGCGGGAACGGGCCAGGAGGGCGGGATGCACATCGCCCGCCGTCCGCGGCAAGCCCCGCGAGCGCGGGGTTTTCCGTACGGGACCGGCGTGGGACCGTGCCAGGATAGTCGGGTGGACGACATCGACCTCGCTGATCTGCATTTCTGGCGCAAGCCGCTCAAGGAACGCAACGAAGCGTTCGCCCGGCTTCGCCTGCTGGAGCTTCCGGTGTTCTTCCCGGAGAAGAAGGTGCCGCTCCTCCGCTCGGGCAAGGGCTTCTACGCCCTCGTACGCCACGCGGACGTCGTCGAGGCCAGCCGCAACGCCAAGGTGTTCTCCAGCGAGCCCGCCGTCACCAACCCGGAGCCGCCCGGCTGGGTGAAGCAGGTGTTCGGGGAGTCGATGGTCAACATGGACGATCCCCGGCACGCGCGCCTGCGCAGGATCGTCACCCGTTCGTTCAGCCCGAAGATGCTGGCCGGCCTGCAGAGCGACATCGAGGCGGCCTGCGCCGGCATCGTCGACGACGTGGTCAAGGAGGGCCCGCGCGACTTCGTCTCCCAAGTCGCCGCCCGGCTGCCCATCCACGTCATCTGCGACATGCTGGACATCCCGCAGGAGTTGCGGGCCAAGGTGCACCAGCACGTCGACATCTCCACCGCCTACACCGGCGTGCGCCCGAGCCTGGCCCGCAGCGTCCAGATGGCCGGCCAGAACATGCTGGCCCTGCTCGCGCTGCAGCGCATGGTCATCAAGCTCGGCCACGAGCGCGTCGCCGACCCCAAGGGCGACCTCGTCTCCCTCCTGGTCAACGCCAACCCCGACGGGGAGAAGCTGACCGACAAGGAGCTCGGCTCGTTCTTCGCGCTGCTCCTGGTCGCGGGCAACGAGACGGCGCGCAACACGATGGCCCACGGCATCAAGCTGCTCACCGACAACCCGGCTCAGCGCGAGCTGCTGATGAGCGACTTCGACACCCACATCAACGGCGCCATCGAGGAGATGGTCCGCCACGTGTCGCCGATCATGCAGTTCCGGCGCACGGTCACCGAGGACTACACGCTGCGCGGCCTTGAGCTGAAGAAGGGCGACAAGGTCGTGCTCTTCTACGGCTCGGCCAACCGGGACGAGTCGGTCTTCCCCGACCCCGACAGGTTCGACATCACCCGCGACACCAAGCCGCACGTCGGCTTCGGCGGCCCCGGCCCGCACTTCTGCCTCGGCGCCAACCTGGCCAGGCAGGAGCTGCGCACGATGTTCCGCGAGCTGCTGACCCGGCTGCCCGGCATCCGCTCGGTCGGCGAGCCCGAACTGCTCCTGTCGAACTTCGACAACAGCGTGCGCAGCCAGGCGTTCGCCTTCTGACCGTCGTCAGTCGTCGGCGGCGAGCACGTTCGACCTGATGGTGAGCACCGTGATCAGCGCCGCCAGCACCATCATGGCGGCGCTGATGAGCATGGCCGTCCTGAATCCCGCGTCGAACACCGGCGGGTTCTCGAACGCGTCGCCGACCAGGCCGACCACCGGCGGCACCGCGGCCACCGCGAAGAGGCTGCCGGTGCGGGCCACCGCGTTGTTGACGCCGCTGGCCGTGCCCGCGTGGCGGTCCTCGACCGTGGCCAGCACGGTCGCGGTCAGCGGCGCGACCACCCCCGACAGCCCCAGCCCGAAGACGAACACGGCGGGCAGCACCTGGAGCGGATAGGACGCGCCGTACCCGATGGTGCTCATCCACAGGAAACCGGCGCCCGCCAGCAGCAGCCCGCCCGTCATCGGCCAGCGCGGCCCGACCCGCTTGGCCAGCTCACCGGCCCGCCCCGACAACGCCATCATGAGGATCGTCGTGGGGAACATCGCCAGCCCGGCGGCGATGGGGGAGAAGCCGGAGACGACCTGGAGCTGCACCACGAGCAGGAAGAACACCACGCCCATGGCCGCGTACATGATCAACGTCACCACGTTGACGGCCGTGAACACGCGGTCGCGGAAGATGTCGACGGGCACCAGCGCGTCCGGAGACCGGCGCACCTCGACCGCCACGAACGCCGCCCCCAGCAGCAGCCCGGCGAGCAGCGGCGCCGGGGCGCCCCGCTGGATCAGCCCGTAGGTGATCCCGGCCAGCGCCAGCGCCGCGAGGACCGCGCCCAGCACGTCGAAGCGCCCCGCGGCCTGCTCGTCCCTGCTCTCGGGCACGTGCCGCAGGGCGACGAACACGATGAGCGCGGCGAACGGGAGGTTGATCAGGAACGCCCACCGCCATCCGGCGGTCTGCACCAGCCACCCGCCCAGCAGCGGTCCGATGGCGCTGGCCACGCCGCCGAGCCCCGACCACGTGCCCACGGCGCGCGGCCGGTCGCGCCGGACGAACGACGCCTGGATGATCGCCAGCGAGCCGGGCGTGAGCAGCGCGCCGCCGACGCCCTGCAAGGCCCTGGCCGCGATGAGGAACTCGATGCTCGGCGACAGCCCGCACAGCGCGGAGGCGACGGCGAACCACACGACGCCGATGACGAAGAGGGTGCGCCGGCCGTAACGGTCACCGAGCGAGCCGCCGAGCAGGATCAGCCCGGCGAGGGTGAGCGTGTAGGAGTTGATCGTCCATTGCAGCCCCGCCATGCCGGCGTCGAGCTCCCTGCCGAGGTAGGGCAGCGCGACGTTGACCACGGTGCTGTCGAGCAGCGCCAGACCCGAGCCCAGCACCGTCGCGAACAGGATCCAGCGCCCGCGCGCCGACCGGAGCTCGACGTGCTCATCGACGTGCTCATCGACGTGCTCGCCGACGTGCTCGCCGGCGGGCTGCTCCTCGGGCCCGGAGGTCATAGGCCCATCCTGTCACCGGGGCGCGGCTTCGCCCCCGAGGGCTCGCAGCACGAACCCGGTGACCAGCTCGGCGGCCGCCGCCACCGTGACGTCGCCGCTGATCAGCGGCACCCGCTCCGCGCCGATGACGGCGAGGATCATCCGCGCCGTGGCCGGCACGTCTAGCACCTGGAAGTCGCCCGACGCCTGGCCGCTCTCCAGGATCTCGACGAGGACACGCTGCATGGGCGCGACGTGCTCGGCCAGCCGTTGGTAGGCGTCGGGCCCGAGGGTGACGCTCAGGTCGGCGGCGCCCGGATGCGGGTGGGCGAGCAGGCCGTCCAGCTGGAGGCGTACGAACGCCCGCAACCGGTCGGCGGGGGAGGCGCCGGCGGGCAGCTCCCGCTCGTAGCTGTCGATGAAGTAGTGGGTCACCCGCTCGGTGAACGCCAGCAGCAGCGCGGTCTTGTCGGGGAAGTAGTTGTAGAGCACGGTGCGCGTGATGCCGGCCTCGCCTGCCACGTCGGTCATCGAGATGGCGTCGATGCCCTGCTCCCTGGACAGCCGCGAGACGGCCTGCAGGATGCGGTCGCGCGTCTGGGCGCGGTGCTCGCCGATGGTGGCGGCGGAGATCCGGGGCATATGCCCATGGTAGGCCGTACGGGCGATCACGCCCGCGGAACATACCGGACGTAGGGCGTGCTCAACTTCATGATGATCGGCCACCATCGGCACAAGACTCCCGGCGTCCTCAGGCCGGCGAGCATCTTCATCCGCGACTCGGTGTCCGGCGCTGTCGTCCATGAGGGGCCGGACGCCGAAGGGGCGCCGGGGCTGGTCGGCGAGGGCGACATCGAGGAGCCGAGCCACGTACGGGCCGCGATGGCCACTGAGAGCGCATCACATGCAGGCGTAACGCGTACGTCGCCGGCTCGCGGAGGCGGGCGAGATCTGGACCCTGCTGGAGGAGCGGGTCGACGCCGACGGGCTCAACGAGGCCGGCCACCGGCTGGCCGGGATCAAGGCCGACGTCGCCGGGCGTGCCACTCCGCTGCGCGACCCCTACGACGAGCAGGCCGGTCGGTAGCTCCGGGTCAGGCGGCGGCCCTGACGGTGTGAAAAAGCTCGGCGAGGACGTCGGTGTTGAGCCGGTAGGCGCGCTTGACCTCGCCGATGACGCGCTGCCGCTCTTTCTCGTCGAGCTCCAGCGCGTCGAGCCGGGAGCGGTATTCGTTCTTGAACCGGGGCAGGCTGCCGAGCTCGTCGAAGAAGTAGAAGTCCACGCCCCCGCCCTTGGCGTAGCCGTAGATCTTCTGCAGCTCCATGCGGATGAACTGCCCGCCGGACAGGTCGCCGAGGTAGCGGGTGTAGTGGTGGGCGATGTAGCCGCCCGGCCAGCCGGCCGTCTCGCGGATGCGCGCCACGAGGGCTTCGGTGGACGCGGACGGCGTGATGCGCTCGCGCCAGCGCGGCCCGTAGACGGTGGCCAGATCGCGTTCGAGAGCGGGCTCGCGATAGAGCTCCGGGAAGACGAAACGGCCGGCCACCGGGTGCCCTGCCAGCTCCCGTGACACCCCGTCGAGCGCGGTGTAGGCGAAGTAGTGCTGGGCGACCATCTCGCCGTATTCGTGCTCACTCAACCGGCCGGCCATGAGCTCGGTGAGATAGCCCTCGGACTCGGCCGACTGGTGGTCGGCCCAGGTGGCGTTTCTCAAGCTCTCGGAGAACGACGTCGTCACAGCTCACCTCAAGTCCGCTGGTGTTTCATGACGAAGTGTCACAAACGGCGCCCGCCGGCGTCAAGCTGATGACGACACCATGTCATCAAAGTTCCTCCTACCCGCGGACAGCCGCGGTCAAGCGGTGACCTGCCCGGATCGCCCCAGCGCGATCATGGTCAGGTTGCGCAGCGAAGCGGTGCCGGGCGCGAAGTAGTCGCTGTGCCCTCCGGAACCCGCGTCGAACACGCGGGCGCCGAAGGCGGGGCTCATGGGGTCGGTGCCGAACCCCAGCGGGCCGAGCGTGGTCTTGGGCACGAACCTGATCCAGTCGTCCGCCCCGAGCCCCGCCCACACGCGCGGCCGTGCGGTCACACCGCCCGCCGCGCGGACGGACCCGGCGCGGGCCGGCGCGGTCAGCGTGGCCGCCGACGGCGCACCGACGCCCGGGCTGCCGAAGACGGCCACGTCGGAGACCGGCAGGCCGGGCATGGCCTTGGCGCACACCACCGAACCGTAGCTGTGGCACAGCAACGCCACCGGCGCGTTCGTGCGCCCGAGCAGCTCCGCGACCGTGCGGCGCAGCTCGGCGGCCCCGGCGCGGGCCGCGCCGTCACCGACCGTGCCCAGGCTCAGCGTGCGCGGCGGGTCGTAGCCCAGCCACGCCACCACCGCCAGCCGCGCCTGGGGGGCCAACCGGCCGGCCTCGGCCACCAGCGCCCGCGCGGCGCCGCCGGGCCGGTGCGGGCCGTCGTCGAACGTCTCCGCCGTGGTGTCCGTGCCGGGCACGATGACCGCCACCCGGCCGGCCGTCTTCAGCTCTCCGTAGATCTTCACCAGCCGCCCGCCCGGCGGCGCCGGCAGCAGCAGGAACGCGCCGGTCGCGACAAGCCCGGCGAGGGCGAGGTTTCTGAACATGCCGCGACCGTACGGAAGCCGGCGGGTCGTCCGCGTCCCCGCCCGGTTTGAACCCTCGCGTAGTACTCGGGGGTGACTCTGGGCAGAGAAGGGTGTACCGGGGGATGCCAGGAGTGCACACCGAGAACCCCCTTGGAGAGGTTTTGTCCGATCAAGCAGACGTGGAACGGCGTGTGGGCGAGTTGCTCCGCGACCATGAAGAACAGGTCGTCAACCGGTGGGCACAGTCGGTCGACGCGCCGCGCGACGAACTGCTGGAGCTCTACCGCGCCATCCTCGGCGCCATCGAGCAGGGCGGAGGCGACCTCGCCGACCTCCGCGGCCTGCTCACCGAGCTGTCGCGGTCGCGGGCTCGCGTCGGCTACTCGCCCGCCGAGACCTCCAAAGCCGTCTTCGGCCTGAAGGGGGCCTTCTACGAAATCGTGGTCGCCGACGCCGACACCGAGGTGCTGCGCGGATTCATCCGGTTCGCCCGCCTCATCGACGACCTCGGCCTGTTCACGTTCGAGGCGTACGCCGAAGCCCGCGAGAAGATCATCATGGACCAGGCCGAGCAGTTGCTCGAACTGTCCACCCCTGTGGTCAAGCTCTG
The DNA here is from genome assembly GCF_009908215.1 of Nonomuraea sp. K271. Taxonomy (NCBI): domain Bacteria; kingdom Bacillati; phylum Actinomycetota; class Actinomycetes; order Streptosporangiales; family Streptosporangiaceae; genus Nonomuraea; species Nonomuraea sp. K271. The sequence continues at coordinate 7,644 of NZ_JAAAHR010000042.1, forward strand.
GGACGGCATCCTGGCCGTGCCGCTGATCGGCACGCTCGACTCGGCCCGCACCCAGGTCGTCATGGAGAAGCTGCTGGAGGCGCTGGTCGAGACCGGCGCCGAGCACGCGGTCATCGACATCACCGGCGTCCCGGCCGTCGACACCCAGGTCGCCCAGCACCTGCTCAAGACCGTGTTCGCGGCACGGCTCATGGGCGCCGAATGCGTCATCTCCGGCATCCGCCCGCAGATCGCGCACACCATCGTCACGCTCGGCATCGAGTTCGGCGACATCGTGACCAAGACGTCGCTGGCCGACGCGCTCGCCCACGCCTTCAGACGAAGCGGCGTGCAGGTGAGCGGCCGGCCGGCCACGCACGTCACCGTACGGGCGGAGCAGGCGTAGTGGATCGGGTGCCCATTCTCAAGCTCGGCGACCTGCTGATCGTCTCGATCCAGGTGGACCTGGACGACCAGAGCGTGCTCGTTCTGCAGGAGGACCTGGCCGCGGCGGTCGTCTCCCGCGGCGCCAAGGGAGTGATCATCGACATCTCCGCCGTCGAGATCGTCGACTCGTTCACCGGGCGGATGCTGGCCACGATCGCCGCGATGTGCCGCATGCTCGACGCGCACGCCGTGGTCGTCGGCATGCGGCCGGCCGTGGCGATCACGCTCGTGGAGCTCGGCCTCTCACTCGGCGGCGTCCGTACGGCACTCGATCTGGAGAAAGGGGTGGCGCTGCTGAACCACGTCGGAGGCACGGCGCGGTGACCCGCGAGGCGGTCATCGAGAGCAGCGCCGACGTCGTGGCGGTACGCCGGCTCGTCAGGAGCGCCGCCATCGAGGTGGGCTTGTCGCTCATCGACCAGACCAAGATCATCACGGCCGCCAGTGAGCTGGTGCGCAACGCCCTCGTCTACGCGGGGCGGGGCGAGCTGCGCGTGGAGGTCGTCGAGAACGGGGCGAAGCGCGGGCTCAGGCTGGTCGTCAACGATGAAGGGCCAGGCATCCCGGACATCGAGCAGGCGCTCACCGACGGCTGGACCACCGGCACGGGCCTCGGACTCGGGCTCGGCGGGTCACGCCGGCTGGTGGACGAGTTCGACCTGCTCTCCAAGCCGGGGCAGGGCACGACGGTGACGGTGACGAAATGGGCCCGGTGACGAATGACCCGGTGACGAATGGACGCGATGACGAATGGGCCGGGCGACCGAGTGGGCCTCGGTGCCGAATGGGTCAGGTGACGCGATGGGGCACGTGACCAGCCGGCGGATGGGCGCCTGGATCCGCGCGGAGGACACCAGCGCGGTGGGCGCCGTACGCCGGCGGGCCGTCGAGCTGGCCGGTCTGGCCGGATTCGACGCGACGCAGGCCGGGCAGGTGGCGGTGGCCGTCAGCGAGGCGGTGTCCAACCTCGTCAAGCACGCCGTCGAGGGCAGCGTCATGGTCCGCATGAACCCCGAGCCCCCCGCCACGGTGGAGCTCGTCGCGATCGACGCGGGGCCGGGCATGGCCGACATCGCCCGCGCCCTGCGCGACGGCTACTCCTCCGTGGGGACGCTCGGCATCGGCATGGGCGCCATCGCCCGCATCGCGACCGGCTACGACGTGCACTCCCTGCCCGGCAGAGGCACCGTGCTCGCGATGTACTTCACCGTGGGCCGCGAACCCGCTCCGCCGGCGCACGCCAGCGGCCTGACCCGGCCCATCGGCGACGAGCAGGTGTGCGGCGACTCCTTCGCCATCTCCACCACGGGGGCCGCCACCACCATCATGGTCTGCGACGGGCTGGGTCACGGTCACATCGCGGCGCAGGCCTCCCAGCTGGCCATCGAGCTGTTCCTTCAGGCGCCGGAGCGTGAGCCGCTGGCCATCGTCGACCGCCTGCACCGGGGGATGGGCGTCACGAGAGGAGGGGCGCTCGCGGTGGCCCGGCTGGGCGGCGGCTCGGTGACCTACGCGGGGCTCGGCAACGTCTCCGGCTGGGTCGCGCACGCCCAGGGACGGCAGGGCATGGTGTCGGTGCCGGGCATCGCCGGTCACCAGGGGGCGCGGTTGCGGCAGCACACGTACGAGCTGCCCGGCCACGCCACCGTGATCATGCACTCCGACGGGATGTCGGAGCGCTGGGACCCGGCGCACATGCCCGGCCTGTTCGCCCGCACCCCCGCCGTGATCGCCGCCGGCCTGCTGCGCGAGGCCGGCACCAGGCGCGACGACGTGTGCGTGGTGGCGGCGAGGCCGGGCTCGTGAAGGCGGCCACGGAGCTCATCAGGGTCCGGCTCAACGCCGGCCAGGACGTGTTCGTGCTGCGCCGCCTCGGCCGCGCCGCCGCCGAGCTGGCCGACCTGGAGCCGCAGGACCAGGTACGGGTGGCGACGGCGCTCAGCGAGGTCGGCAGGGAGGTCTACGGCCGCGGCGCGCTCGCGGTGATCGCGCTCGGCGAGGACGAACTGCTGATCACCGTGACCCACGGAGAACGCTCGGGCCTGGCCGGGTCGGAGGGCGTCAGGCTGGCGGGCCGGCTGGTCGACCGGGTCGAGCTCGGCGACGGGCGTGTCACGCTCGCCAAGCGGTTGCGGCCGCGGCCGCGGCCGCGGCGCGGCCCGATCTCCGACCTCCGCGACCGGCTGACCAGGCTCTCTCCCGTCTCCGCACTCGAGGAGCTGCGGGACCAGAACCGGGAACTGGCCGCCACCCTGGACGACGTGCTGCGGCTCAACGCCGAGCTGCAGGAGACCAACACGGGCGTGCTGGCGATGTACAACCAGCTCTCCGCCGAGCTGGAGGAGACCAACAGGGGAGTGGTCGCCCTCTACGCCGAGCTGGATGAGAAGTCCAGCCAGCTCCGCGAGGCCAACGAGGCGAGGAACCGTTTCTGGGCCACCATCAGCCACGAGCTGCGCACCCCGCTCAACTCGGTCATCGGCCTGGTCGGGCTGCTGACCGGGCCGGGCGGCGATCCGCTGACCGAGGAGCAGGCCCACCAGGTCGAGCTCATCGGCAACTCGACCAGGACGCTGCTGGCGCTCGTCAGCGAGCTGCTCGACATGGCCAAGGCCGAGTCGGGCCGCCTCGACCCGCACCCCACTACGGTCAGCCTGACGGACGTGGCCGAGCACCTGCACGTGACGATGCGCCCGACGCGCGTGCGGGGCGGCGTCGAGCTGAGCCACCACGTGGCGCCCGAGGCCGCGGTGCTGCACGTGGACGAGGGCATGCTCGTCACGATCCTGCGCAACCTGCTGTCCAACGCGCTGAAGTTCACCGATTGCGGCGAGGTGCGGCTGGAGGCCCGCGCCGACGACGACAGGAACGAGATCGTCATCACGGTGACCGACACCGGCATCGGCATCCCGCCCGAGCACCTGAGGCGCGTGTTCGAGGACTTCTACCAGGTGCCGGGCTCCTTCCAGGTCGGGGCCAGGGGCACCGGCCTCGGCCTGCCGTACGCGCGCAGGCTGGCCGAGGCGCTCGGCGGCACCCTTGAGCTGGCCAGCACGCCGGGCGAGGGCACCACCGCCGCGCTCAGGCTGCCCCACCACGGCGGCCCGCCCGAAGTGGAGCGGGTGCTCGTCGCCGACGACGACGAGGTGTTCCGCGCGGCCGCCCGCCGCATGCTGCACGGCTTCGCCGTTCACGTCGACGAGGCGGCCGACGGGGCCGCCGCCCTGGAGGCGATGGCCGCCGAGCCGCCCGACGTGGTGCTCATCGACCTGCTCATGCCGCGCGTGGACGGGCACGCGCTGCTGCTGCGGATGGCCGAGGACGATCGGCTGAGCCGGATCCCCGTGGTCGTGGTGACCGTGCAGCCGCAGCACGCGCCGGAGGGCAAGGCGGTGCTGCCCAAGCAGGGGCTGCGCCGGGACCAGCTGATCCAGGCCATCCGCCAGGCGAGAGGGGGCGGAGCGTGACGCAGCAGCAGCTCGCCCCCGCGGCGGGCACGCAGCCGGGAACCGTCCTCGTGGTCGACGACACGCCGACCAAGCGCTACATCCTCGCGAGATGGCTGCGCAGATCCGGGCACAACGTGGTCGAGGCGAGCGGAGGGGAGGAGGCGCTGCGCAAGCTGGCCGAGGGACCGATCGACCTGGTCGTCCTCGACGTACGGCTGCCCGACATATCCGGGTTCGAGGTGTGCGAGCGGATCAAGGCCGATCCGGCCACCGCGTCGATCCCCGTCATCCAGGTGTCGGCCAACGCCATCACGGTGGCCGACCGCGCGGAAGGGCTGGAACGCGGTGCCGACGCGTACCTGATCGAGCCGATCGAGCCCGCCGAGTTCGCCGCCACCGTGCGGGCCATGCTGCGCTACTACCGGGCACGGTGGCGGGCCGAGCTCATGGCCCGGCGGCTGGCCAGGCTGGCCGACGTGACGCTCAGGATGAACGAGGCGGAGACCTTCGACCAGATGCTCGGGGTGGCCGCCGAGGGCACGTCCGACCTGCTCGGCCGCTTCTGCGGCGCTCTGGCGCTGCTGCCGGAGGGCAGGACGCGGCGCTCCTGCGCCCGGCCGGGCGAGCCGGCCACCTCCCACACGGCCGGCCCCGAGGTGCTCGACCGGCTCTCCCGTACGGTGCCCGAGGGAGCCGCGCAGGCCCAGGTCTTCACGGTGGAAGCCGCGGGCTGGCGGGCCCTCCTGCCCGGCGTGGACCTCGAAGGCCCGACCACCGGCGTGCTCTGCCGGACGAGGAAGTCCAGGTCCCCGGTCTACCTGGGCGTGGCGAGCGGCCCGCCGCTCGACGCCGACGAGGTCAACCTGCTGCGCCAGGTGGGCCAGCAACTGGCGCTGGCCGTAGACGCGCTGCGCGCCTACACCGAGGAGCACGCGATCGCGCTCACCCTGCAGCGCAGCCTGCTGCCCACCGGCATCCCCGACGTGCCCGGCCTGCGCCTGGCCATGCGCTACCAGCCGGCCGTGGACAACGTCGAGGTCGGCGGAGACTTCTACGAGGTGCTGCCGATCGACCACCGGGTGCTGGTGGCGATCGGCGACGTGGAGGGCCACTCGCTGCACGCCGCGACCGTGATGGCGGAGATCCGCCACGCCATGCGGGCCACGCTGATCGCCCAGGTCGACCTGAGCGCCACGCTCGACCTGCTCAACCGGATGGTACGGCGCTACCACCCGCGCGTGACGGCCACCCTCTGCCTGGTGCTCGTCGACCCGGCCACGGGCGAGGTCGAGGTGGCCAACGCCGGCCACATCCCGCCCCTGCTCGCCGGGCCCCGTTCCGCCTACCACAGCCTGGGCAACCTGCTGCTGGGCGTCCTGCCGGAGCGCTACGAGGTCGACCGGCTGAAGCTGCCGCCCGGCGGCACAATGGTGCTGTTCACCGACGGCCTGGTGGAGGACCGCACCACCACGCTCGACGCCGGCCTGGAGGTGGCCAGGCGGCTGGCGGAGACGGTCGAGAACGACCTGGAGCAGTTCGCCGAGCGCTTCCTGGGGGCGTTCGGCGTACGCGGGGACGACGTCGCGCTGGTCGTCCTGCGCCGGGAGCCGTGAGCCCGGGGCCGGTACGTCAGGACGGCCGTTCGGCGTAGTGACAGGCGGCGTCGTGGCCGCCTTCGGCGACGGGCTCGAGTGCGGGTTCCTGCCCGGCGCACCGGTCGGTCGCCTTCCAGCAGCGCGTGTGGAAGCGGCAGCCGGGCGGCGGCGCCACGGGGCTCGGCGGGTCTCCGGCCAGCATGATGCGCTTGCGTCCGCGCAGCCGCGGCTTGGCCGCGGGGGCCGCCGACAGCAGGGCCATCGTGTACGGATGCGCGGGGCTGCCGTACACCGCGGCCGCCGGCCCGGTCTCCGCCAGCCGGCCCAGGTACATCACGGCCACGCGGTGCGACACGTGCCGTACCACGGCCAGGTCGTGGGCGATGAACACCAGCGCCACCCCGAGCGTGCGCTGCAGTTCGGCGAACAGGTTGACCACCTGCGCCTGCACCGACATGTCCAGCGCCGAGACCGGCTCGTCGCACACGATCACGTCCGGCTCGGTGGCCAGCGCGCGGGCGATGCCGATGCGCTGCCGCTGGCCGCCGGAGAACTCGTGCGGGTAGCGGTTCATCCGCTCGGGCGGCAGGCCCACCAGCGACAGCAGCTCCCCGACCCGCTCGCGCAGGGCGCGGGCGTCCGCGCACAGCCGGTGCACGCGCAGCGGCTCGGCCACGATGTCGAGCACGGTCATGCGGGGATTGAGCGAGGTCAGCGGGTCCTGGAAGACCATCTGGACGCGGCGGCGGATGTCGCGCGGCACGCCGCCGCGGGTGAAGAACGGCCGGTCGCGGAAGGTCACCTCGCCCTGGTCGGGGCGTTCGAGGCCGACCAGCATGCGGGCCAGCGTGGACTTGCCGCAGCCGGACTCGCCGACGATGCCCAGCGTCTCCCCGGCCCGCAGCTCCAGGTCCACGCCTGCGACCGCGCGTACGGCGCCGCCGCGCGAGAGCATCCCGCCGCGGTAGGTCTTGTGCAGCCCGGTGGCGCGCAGCACCGTCTCGCCCGGCCCGGCGGTGGTGGGCGAGGCGGTGGCGGCGGGTTCAGGCGGGGGCGCCATCGAGCATCTCCTTCACGTGGTGGCAGGCGGCGTACCGGCCGGCGCCGGTCCCGAGCGGCGCGAGCACCGGGCGGTTGCCGGTGCACACGTCGCTCGCCCGCTCGCAGCGAGGGGCGAACGAGCATCCGGGCGGCGTGAGCGCGGGGCTGGGCGGCGCTCCGGGGATGGCGCGCAGCTCCGACGCCGGCCTGTCCAGGTCGGGCACGGCGGCGAGCAGCGCGGCCGTGTACGGGTGGGCCGGCCGGTCGTACAGCTCCTCGGCCCGGCCGCTCTCCACGATCCGGCCCGCGTACATCACCGCGACCTGGTCGCTGACCTCGGCGGCCACCCCCAGGTCGTGGGTGATGAGCAGGACGGCGGTGCCGAGCTCGCGTCGCAGCCGGTCGATGAGCTCCAGGATCTGCGCCTGCACGGTGACGTCGAGGGCGGTGGTCGGCTCGTCGGCGATGATCAGGTCGGGTTCGAGCGCCACCGCCATGGCGACGAGGATGCGCTGCCGCATGCCTCCGGAGAACTGGTGGGGGTAGTCGCCGATCCGCGTGGCCGCCGCCGGGATGCCCACCAGGTCGAGCAGTTCGACCGAGCGGGACCTCGCCTCCTTGCGGGACGACCCCTGGTGGACGCGGAAGAGCTCCCCGATCTGGTCGCCGATGCTCAGCACCGGGTTGAGCGCCGACAGGGCGTCCTGGAAGACCAGGGTCATGGCGCTGCCGCGCAGCGCCCGGCGTTCCTCGGCGGACATGGCGAGCAGGTCGCGGCCGCCGAGCCGGGCGGACGCCGAGCGCACCTCCACGCCGGGCTGGTCGAGCAGCCCCATGACGGCCTTGGCGGTGACGGACTTGCCCGAGCCCGACTCGCCGAGCAAGGCCAGTGTCTGGCCGCGCTCGATGGTCAGGTCCACCCCGCGCACCGCGTGGATCTCCCGCCCGCGCGCGGTGAACGTGACGTGGAGGCCACGGATCTCCAGAACCGGTGACTCGCCCACCGCACCCCTTCCTCACTGGGCCGGACGATTCACTGTGCCGAATGATGGCGTGTGATTACCGCCTGACGCCGAAAAACACCATTGATATTGTCTTATACGCCTGATTCTGGCAAACTTCCGGCAATCGGACAAGAGGGGATATCAAGTGCTGGAAGCCGCGAAGAGCTACAAGGGCTACCGTTCCTACGAATACCTGGAGGCGGGCGCCGACTACCGCACGTTCGACCTGGCGCCCGAACTCGGCCGGGTCCCCGCGTACCAGGGGCCCGAGCTCACCACCGAGCAGTCCGAGCGCGTCCGCCGCCTGCTGACCGACAACCTCGTCGTCTCCCTGCACGACCACCCGTCGGTCTTCCCCGACGACATCCGCCAGACCGTCGACTACAACCGCACCGCCCGCCACCACACCGGCTTCGAGGGCCTGGCCCGCTCCGGCATGACCGTCGTCTTCGACAACCTCATGGACGGCACCTGCTGCATCACCAGCCAGGCCGGCTGGAAGTGGAACGACGTGGTCGCCGACATCGGCATGCGCCTGTCTGACCTCGCCCACCAGGACTACGTCATCAAGGTCGAGCGCCTGGCCGACGTGCACGAGGCGCACTCCAGCGGCCGCGTCGGCCTCGTGCTCGCCCTCGAGGCCGCCACCATGATCGAGAACGAGGTCGACAGGATCGACATGCTGTACGGCTTCGGCGTACGGCAGATGGGCATCGCCTACAGCGAGGCCAACGCCCTGGGCAGCGGCCTCAAGGAGCGCGGCGACGGCGGCCTGACCCTGTTCGGCGAGAAGGCCGTGCGCCGCATGAACAAACTGGGCATCGCCATCGACGTCTCCCACTCCGGCGACCAGACCTCGCTCGACACCATCCGCCACTCCACCAAGCCGATCCTCATCACCCACGCGGGCGCCCGCGCGGTGTGGCCGACCAACCGCATGAAGCCCGACTCCGTCATCAAGGCGGCGGCCGAGCGCGGCGGCGTGATCGGCCTGGAGGCGGCCCCGCACACGACGCTGTCGCCCGACCACCCCCGTCACAGCCTGGAGTCGGTCATGGACCACTTCACGTACTGTGTGGACCTGGTCGGCATCGACCACGTCGCGTTCGGCCCCGACACGCTCTTCGGCGACCACGTCGGACTGCACGACACGTTCGCCGAGCACCTGTCGCTCAACGAGGCGCACGCCGGCATCGCCTACGACAAGGTGCCGTACGTCGACGGCCTGGAGAACCCCGCCGAGTGCTTCTGGAACATCATCGCCTGGCTGGTCACCCACGGTTACTCCGACGAGGAGATCACCAAGGTGGTCGGCGGCAACGTCATGCGCGTGCTGGAAGAGGTCTGGATCTGATGAGACGTGCCACCGTCCTGGCCGCCCTGGCCGCCCTGGCCGTCGCGCTGACCGCCGCGTGCGCCCCGAGCGTGCCCGGCTCGTCGCAGCCGACCGGCGGATCCGGCGCGCCCGCCGAGGCCGGCCGGCTGACCATCGGCACCACCGCCGACGTGGTCAACTACAACCCGCTGGTCGGCAACAGCCGTACGGACTCGTGGGTCACCAGCCTGATGTACCCGCATCTGACCCAGATGGACGGCGCCGGCAAGCGCGTCCCCTACCTGGCAACCGAGTGGTCCTACTCCGATGACGGCAAGACCGCCACGGTCAAGCTGCGCGACGACATGAAGTGGTCCGACGGCAAGCCGGTCACCGCCGACGACGTGGTGTTCTCGGTGACGGCGGTGCAGAAGGAGAAGTTCGGCGTGGTCGCCGGGCTCATCACGGCGCTGGACAAGGCGAAGGCCGTCTCACCCACCGAGGTCGAGTTCGTCCTCAGCCGCCCGGACGGCACATTCCTGGACAACGTCGGCTTCTGGCTGCCGATCGTGCCCAAGCACGTGTTCGAGAAGGCGCCCAGCGTGCAGAAGTTCGCCAACGACTCCGACTGGGTGAGCGCGGGCCCGTTCAAGCTCACCAAGGTCGAGCGCGGCCAGCGCTACATCATGGAGCGCGTCGACGACTTCGGCCCCGGCAAGCCGGCGATCAAGGAGGTCGTCTTCCGGGTCTTCCCCGACGTGAACACCGAGGTGCTCGCCCTGCGCAACGGCGAGATCGACCTCATCGGCAACGTGCTGCCGCCCGCCACCGCGGCCGAGCTGAAGACCGATCCGAAGGTCAAGCTCCAGCAGATCCCGTCGCTGGGCTGGGCGCACCTGCAGTACAACACCAAGCGCAAGCCGCTGGACGACGTCCGCGTCCGCAGGGCGCTCGCGCACGCCGTCGACTACGAGGCCATCAGGAAGATCGCGCTCAAGGGCTACGCCAAGTCGTCCAACTCCAGCGTGCTCACCCCCTCGCTGCCCGACTACGCCGACCCCGCGGCGAAGGAGTACGCCTTCGACCCCGAGCAGTCCAAGAAACTGCTGGCGGAGGCGGGCGTGAGCAACCTCAGCCTGAACATGATCTACGACCAGGCCGACCCGAACATCGCCCGCTGGGCCCCCATGGTCCGCGACGCGGCGAAGAAGGCCGGCATCACGATCAAGCTGCAAGGCCTGGAGCGCAACACGTACCTCGACAAGACCACCAAGCGGGACTTCGACATCTACGCCGGCTCGTGGGCGGTCATGGACAACCCGCCCGCCAACCTCGGCCTGGCCTTCAAGACCGGCGGGTTCATCAACTACGCCCAGGTCAGCGACCCCAAGCTGGACGACCTGATCGACCAGGGGCAGCGGGCGCTCACCCAGGAGGAGGCCAAGAAGCCGATCCAGGAGGCCGCGAGGATCATCCACGACCAGGTCTACGACAACGTCCTGTACGTGGAGACGTTCAACATCGCCCACTCCACGCAGTGGACCGGGTTCAAGCCGATGCCGAGCGAGCTGCTGTCCATCCTGAACCCGCTCTCCCTCGCCGCGGCGAAGCCGGCGGGCTGATCCCATGCGGTTCATCGGCATCCGGCTGGCCCGCGGCCTGCTCACCCTCTGGTTCGCGGTCACGGTCACGTTCTTCCTGGTACGCCTGCTGCCCGGCGACCCGGTGCTGGCCGTGGCCGACCCGAACATGACCGAGGAACTGCGTCAGAAGCTGCTCGCCGACTTCGGCCTGGACCAGCCGCTCGGCGTGCAGTACCTCAACTATCTCGGGCAGCTGCTGCAGGGCAACCTCGGCATGTCGTTCCGGCAGTCGGTCCCGGTGACCACCGTGCTCATGGAGCGGCTGCCCTGGACGCTGATCCTGACGATCTCGGCCATGGTGGTGACGATCGCGTTGGGCATCCCGCTCGGCGTTCTCGCCGCCACCCGGGCCAAGGGCTGGATGGACCGCGTGATCCAGCTCACCGGCGTCACCGCGCAGTCGCTGTTCGTACCGAGCGTCGGCATCTTCCTCATGTACGTGCTGGGCGTCTGGCTCGGCTGGTTCCCCATCGGCGGGGCGGTCGACCTCGACGCCACCGGCTTCGGCGCCACCCTCAGCATGCTGCACCACCTGGTGCTGCCGTGCCTGTCGCTGGTGCTCATCCAGCTCGGCGGCTACGTGCTGACGATGCGCACCACGCTGATCGACGCGCTCGGCGAGGACTACGTGTCGCTGGCCAAGGCGAAGGGGGTCAAGCCGGGCAAGGTCGTGTGGAAGCACGCCCTCCGCAACGCGCTGCTGCCGACCACCACCATCGCCGGCCTCCAGCTCGGCACGCTGGTCGGCGGCGCGGTGCTGACCGAGACCATCTACGCCTACCCGGGCATCGGCCGGGCCGTCTTCGAGGCGGTCGGCCAGCTCGACTTCCCCGTCCTGCAGGGCGCGTTCGTGCTGCTCGCCGCCGCCGTCGTGGTGGCCAACCTCCTCACGGACGTGGCCTACGGAATCCTCGATCCCAGGGTGCGTACCTCATGACGACGGTCGAGCTCACCCCCCGTCAGCGGACCTGGTCCGCCTTCCGCCGCAACCCGCTCGGCGTGGGCAGCGGGGCCGTGCTCCTCCTGCTGTCCCTGATCGCCGTCCTCGCGCCCCTGCTCGCGCCCTTCCCCGAGGGGTACGGCTCCGACACCTCGCAGCCGCCGTCGGCCGCGCACTGGTTCGGCACCGACGACATCGGGCAGGACGTGTTCGCCCAGGTCGTCTGGGGCACCCGGGTCAGCATGGCGGTCGGCCTCAGCGCGTCCGTGCTGGCCATCGTCATCGGGCTGCTGATCGGCGTCAGCGCCGCCTACTTCAGGCGGCTCGACACGCCGCTCGGCGTGCTGGTGGACCTTTCCCTGTCGCTGCCCATGCTGCCGCTGATGATCCTGGTGGCGGCGCTGGCCGGACCGAGCGTGCGCACGCTGGTCGTGGTCATCGCGCTGTTCAGCTGGCCGGAGGTGGCCCGCGTGGTGCGCTCGCAGGCGCTGGCGATCGTGCCCATGCCGTTCGTGTCGGCGGCCAAGGTCGTCGGCGGCTCGTCGTGGTGGATCGTCCGCAAGCACCTGCTGCCCGGTGTCGTCCCCGTCGTCGGCGTGTCAGTCGTGCTGACCACCTCCCGCGCCGTGCTCGCCGAGGCCGGGCTCTCCTTCCTCGGCCTGGGCGACCCGAACAGCTGGTCGTGGGGCACGATCCTGCACAAGGCGCAGCAGTCGGGCTCCCTGGCCTCCGCCTGGTGGACCACCCTCTTCCCGTCGGCGGCGATCCTGCTGCTGGTGCTGTCCACGACCCTGCTGTCCGTGGCCTACAACGACGCTCGCAACCACAGGAGCGATGCATGACCTTCTCACACAAGCTGCCCGACGCCTTCTACGCCGGCGCGCTCGGCCGGGTCCGGGCCGGGATGTCCGCCGAGGGCCTGGCGGCGATGGTGCTCGACGACCCGCTCGACGTCGCCTACCTGACCGGCTTCCACCACTTCCCGAACGAGCGCCCGGTCGCCTGCTGGCTGCCGCTCGACGGCGACCCGGTGCTGCTCGTACCCGACCTGGAACGGGAGTACGCCGCGGACCAGGGAGCGCGGGCCGAGATCGTCGCCTATCCCGAGTTCCCCGGCGTCAGGTCGCCGTTCGCGGTGCTGTCCGGGCACGTGCCCGCGCCGGACAAGGCCGCGTACGCGCTCTCCACCAGCGTCGCCAGGGCGCAGGCGCTGGCCGAGGCGTTCCCCGGCACCCGCTGGGCGGTCTCGAACGCGGTCGGCCGCGTACGGCTGCGCAAACTCCCCGAGGAGATCGCCCTGCACGAGGAGGCCGCCCGCATCGCCGACGCGATGATCGAGGCTGGCGTCGAGCTGGTCAGGGCAGCCGTCGAGGCGGGCGGCGACCTGCCCACCGAGACGGAGTTGGCCTCCCACGTCATCTCCCACGGCAGCTCCCTCATGTACGCCAGGCACACGGACGTCGTCGTCGTGCCCATGCTCACCGGCGGCCTCGTCTACGGCGGCCCCAACTCGGCCCAGCCGCACCGCCTGCCCGGCGGCGACCGGCTGCGCAAGGGGGAGACGTTCATGCTCTCGCTCGGCTGCGCGGTCGGCGGCAGGTTCGTCGAGAGCGAGCGCACGTTCGTCATCGGCGAGCCGACCACGCGGCAGGCCCGCTACTACGAGACCGTCCGCGAGGCCCAGGAGACCGGCACCGAGGCGCTGGTCGCGGGTGTCACCTGCGAGGAGGCCAACCGCCGCTGCCTGAGGATCATCGAGGAGGCCGGGCTGGCCGAGCACATCCGCCACCGGCAGGGGCACGGCATCGGGCTCGGCTTCCACGAGCCGCCGTGGCTGTCCGACGGCGACGCCACCGAACTGGCCCCCGGCATGATCCTGTCCAGCGAGCCCGGCGTCTACGTGCCGGGTCACGCCGGCTACCGCATCTCCGACACCGTCCTGGTCACCGAGACGGGACCGCGCCGGCTCACGGCGTACCCGCGCGAGCTCACCGACGTCATCATCTGAAAGGCAGCCTGTGTTCGTCGACATCAACGACAACCCGCTCAACGTCGAGATCCTCGGCGACGGCGAGCAGACGATCATCGCCCACCACGGCGCTCCAGGCCTCGGCTCGCTCGCCGAGCCCGAGGCCAGCTTCGGGCGGCTCGCCGACGACTACCGCGTCGTCGTCTTCGACGCCAGGGGCTCGGGCAGGAGCGGCCAGGCGGGCCCGTTCACCCACGAGCAGTGGGTCGCCGACGTCGAGGGCCTGCGCCGCTGGCTCGGCGTCGAGCAGGTGATCGTCGCCGGCGGTTCGTACGGCGGCTTCATCGCCATGGAGTACGCCGCCCGCCACCCCGGCCGGGTGAGCGCCGTCGTGCTCCGCGACACCTCGGCCGACAACGCCAACCAGGAGCTGGCCGTCCGCAACGCCGCCGCCTCGTCCCGGGCGCGCATCGACCCGGCCAAGCTCGACCGGATCATGTCCGGCACCGTGCGCGACGACGACGACCTGCGCGACTGCTGGCGGGAGATCCTGCCGCTCTACGACCACGACTACGATCCGGCCAAGGTGGAACAGCGGGTGGCCGCCACGCCGTACCACTATGAGACGCACAACCACGCGTTCGCCGTGAACCAGCCCGGCTACGACATCAAGCATCTCCTGCCCGGCATCACCGCCCCCACCCTGATCACCGTCGGGCGGCACGACTGGATCGCCCCGGTCGAGTGCAGTGAGACCATCGCCGCGCTCATTCCCGGCGCCGAGCTGCGCGTTTTCGAACGATCGGGCCACTCCCCGCAGGTCGAGGAGGCCGAGCTGTGGGAGGCGACCGTCCGCGACTTTCTCTCCAGGGTGCGCGAACGGGCCTGAACGCGCGATGATGCCCCCGATGGAAGATCTCGACGACCTCGACCGCAAGATCCTCGCCGCGCTGCACGTGAACGGCAGGGCCAGCTGGACCGACATCGCCCAGCTGCTCGGCATCTCCACCACCACGGTGGCGCGGCGGGCCCAGCAGCTGTTCGCGGCGGGGCTGGCCCGCGTGGCGGTGCTGCCGCACCTGGAGTGCGACGGCCCCGTCAACACCTTCATCGTGCGGCTCACCTGCGCGCCCGGCAGCCAGCTGCGGGTCGCCGGGCTGCTCGCGGCCAACCCCGACATCCGCTACGTCACCATCGTCACCGGCGGCTACGACATCGTCTTCGAGCTGGTCGCGCCCAAGGACCGCGACCTCTATTCGATGCTGGTCGAGTTCGTGCACGCCATCCCCGGGGCCCAGCAGAGCAGCGCCGACCTGGTGCTGCACACGTACAAGGTCAGCTACGACTGGAGCGTTCCGGTGCTGGGGGAGCGGGCGGCGTCGTTCGCGGTGCCGCCGCGCGCCCGCACCTGCGCACGCAGCCACCTCGACGACGTCGACCGCGAGGTGCTGGCCGCGATGCGGGAGGACGGGCGGGCCAGCTTCCAGTCGGTCGGGCGGCGCCTCGGCATCAGCGAGAGCACGGCCAGGCGGCGGCTGGAGAGCATGCTGGAATGCGGCTGCGCCACGGTGGCCACGTTCATCCCGGCCGCCGCCCTCGGCTACGAGGCCGAGATCCTGTTCTGGCTGTCGGTCGAGCCCAGCATGCAGGACAGCGTCGCCGAACGGCTGGCCGGCGAGCGCGGTGTACGGATGATCGCCTCCATGCTGGGCCAGGCCTCGCTCATGTGCGAGGTGATCGTGCCGACCACGGCCGACATCCACCACTTCACCTCCCGCACGCTCGCCTCGATCCCCGGCATCCACTCCTGGACGGCCGGCGTGCAGGTGCTGACCGTCAAACGCGGCTTCCTCATGGTGCCGTGGGCCGAGGACCGCATCGCGGCCGCCCTGGCCCGGCGCGCGTGACACACCTTCACTGCGTGCCGCTCCGGGTTCCGGTGCCGTCCGGGCCAGGGCCGCCCGCGCGCTTGCGCAGCGCTCCTGGCAGCGCCCACGCGACCAGCACGGTGGTCAGCAGGCCGCCGCCACCCGCGATCAGGAGCGTCACCGGTGCGGAGGTGGCGTCCAGGAGAAATCCGCCCGCTATGTAGGACAGCGCGGCGGCCACTCCGACCGCCCCATAGAGGTTGCCGAAGACTCTGCCGAGCATTCCGGCAGGGACCAGGCGCTGCAGCATGGTGTTGGTGGCCACGTCCATCGCCGCGATGCCGAATCCGCGTACGAACTGGGTCGCGAACGCGGCGGCGACGGCCCAGGCCAGTCCGGTGAGGCGGTTGCCGGCGCTGTTCACCGCGAAGCCGGCGACCAGCAGGGTCGCCAGGGACACGCGGGCGCTGTAACGGGCCGTGAGCGCGTACCCGAGGAGCAGGCCGATGCCGACGGCGCCCAGCAGCAGGCCGACCGCCGAGTCGCCGGCCGCGAAGGTATCGGTGGCCAGGAGCACCAAGGCGACGTCGTCCACGCCGTTGAAGGCCACGATGGCGCAGAAACCCAGCGCGATGACCCGAACCACCCTGGTTGACCAGATGTAGCCGAGCCCGGACTTCGCATCCTCCAGGAGTGAGGGCGGCGTTCCTTCCGGGGAGTGTGCGGGGGGCAGCGACCGCAGCCTGAGCAGCGCCGCGCCCGCGAGCAGGAAGGAGACCGCGTCGACCAGGAGCACACCTCGTATCCCGACGAAGGGAAGGAGGGCGGCCGCGGCCAGCGGCCCGAGAGCCTCGGCCGCATTGGTGCCGAACCCGAGCGTGGCGTTGGCGGTCTCCAGGTCCTTGTCCCGCACCAACCCCGGTATCGCCGCGCGTGAGGCCGGCAGGAACACCTGTCCCCCGATCGCGCGCAGCCCGACCAGGACCAGCAGCAGAGGGAGCGGCGGCAACGAGACAGCGATGAGCAGAAGGACCACACCCTGCGCCAGCTCACATGCGATCATCACCCGCTTGAGATCGAAACGGTCGCTGATCGCACCGGCGATCGGGCTGAGCAGGGAGGGAACGAAGTCGCCGACGAGCAGCAGCAGCGAGACCGCGATCGCCTGCCCCGTGGTGCCGGCGACGTGCAGCATCAGCGCGACGAGGCTGAGCGCGTCACCGCCAACCGACACGACCCGTGCCGACCACAGCGAGCGGAATCCCGCACTGTGGCGTAGGAGCTGTAACCCGCTCAACGCTCCCGGTTCGGTTCCCGTGCTGCCGTCGGAGGCTGACATGGTCTCCCTCTCTTGAGGTCTCAACGTGGTGCGGTGAGTCCGCTGGCATGGGAGATGGTGCGAGCCGGTTGTCCGCCGCCCCTCCAGGCGCTGGTGGAGTACGTGCCCATCAGTCCTGGGCCGGCCGGGCCGATGAAAGAGCAACGATCTGGTCGGCGAGCACTGTCGGGGCGTCGAGGTGGACGAATGTCCGGGCACCAGGGACCTCGACGAACGTGGCACTGCGGAAGGCCCCCTGCAGGCGCCGACCGAGAGCGGGTCTGAAGGCACGGTCAGCGCTGCCCCACACGATCTGGACGGGGCCGGTGAAGTTCTTGAGACGAGTGGAGACGTCAAGCAGATCCTTCGGGTCGATGGCCCGGAGAAATCGCACGGCGTCCCGGCGGATCTCCCTGCTCCGTAGGCCCGGCTCGATCCACGCCCTGGTCAGGACCGGATCCAGCTCATCGGCGAGCAGGCCGAGCCCGAGAGGCGAGTGGCGGAAGGCTCGCCAGCGCATGGGCTGCAGGTTGATCCGCATCCGGAGCTCGCCGCCGAGGAGCCGGAAGATGATGTTGTACGGGAACGGCGGGAAGGTGTCGAACGCGTCGCAGTTCGTGAGCATCAGCCGGCCGATCCGGCCGGCGTCGATGTCGACGACGAGCTGACACAGCGCGCCCCCGGTGTCGTTGCCGACCAGGGTCACGTCGCGCAGATCGAGTGCCTCCAGGAAGGCCAGGATCTGCCGGGCCACGCCGCGCGGTGATTGGTCGGCGTCGGGCCGTAGCGGTGTGCGATGGGCCCCGAGCGGCCAGTCGGGTGCGTACGAGCGGATACCGCGTGCGGCCAGGTGGTCGGCGACGTCGGACCAGCCCGAGCCGTCCACCAGGAAGGCGTGGACGAAGACGACCGGGGGTGCGCTCGCGTTCGACGGGCCCGCGACGCGGTAGCCGACGGTGCCGTGTGACAGGTCGATCGTAGGCATGGGGGATTCCTTCATGTGGTTGCGGACAGACGGCAGGCGCACATCCCGCCGTTGGGGGCCCGCCGGCGTCAGGTGGGCGCGGAGAGGACCGAGACGCCCTCCGGCACCTGCGACCGTGGACGCGGTCCTGCCTGGACAGGCGACATACAACGATGAAGGAAATCAGGTCCGCCGCGCCGGCGCGCGTGGCAGCGACCGGTCAACGGCCGAGCCCGGCCCGCCGCCGCCGGCCAGGGCAAGACCGAAGGCGATGACGCCCAAGGTGCAGGCGATCGCCCGGAAGTCGTTCGCCGGAGTCCAGGAGGCCACGAATATCGACCACTCGGCCATGCCCTCCCGCGTGGCCGGATCGACCGCCGCCAGCCGGTCGCTCTGCGGGACGTTGACGGCGATGGTGATCACCGCGCCCACGAGGTAGAGCACGCAGCCGCTCAGCGACCACCACCTGCCCGCGCTGTCCCGGACCAGGCCGAGCACCGCGAGCGCCAGGCAGACCAGGCCGGTGCCCATGAAGACCAGCATGAACAGCGGGTTGTAGATCTGGACGTTGACCATGTTCATCGTGGCGGCGCCCTGGCCGGCCGGCATGCGCTCCAACGAGGCCATCACCGAATTGCCGTAGGCGAAGAACTCCCCACCCATCAGCGCGGAGCCGGTGAGCGCCGCAAGGGTGAGAATCCTGGTGAGGGTCATGCCGACCACACCCCGGTGCGCGCGGTGCTTCGCGCCCAGTCGGTGAAGCCGGTGCCGCCGCCGGACTGCAGCACCACCCGACGCAGGCCGTTCGCCGCCGCGTACCAGGTGCTTTCGTCGTTCCAGTCGGTCCGCTGCACCCTGGGACGCGAGGCCGGCCGGATCGGGACGTGGCGCGCTCGAAGCCGTTCGGCTGACGTGACGGCCGGTCTTGCCCTCCCGTCCAGGGTGAGGATCGGAGTTGTCGCCATGACTCCAAGTTCACCGCGAAGGGCTGAGACAGACCATGGTTGATCGGCGCAACTCCTTGTCTGAAAGTCTCAAGCAGGCCGACGCCTTGGGGTGCCGGCCGATCCGCCGGCCGGCACCGAGGCTCGCACCGGCACCGAACGCGTCCACCGGGTTCAGACGGCTCACATGAGCCCATGAGCCCGCCCTGCGTGAAGCGCTGTCAGTGTCGGCTCAGCGGGTGTAGCGGTGTTTGGCGCCCGGCGGGAAATAATCCGGGTCGCCCGACTCGCGCAGGCGGATGAACGGCGCCTGCCGCGCGGCGGGCACATAGTGGGCGAACTCGCTGTTCAGCCGGAGCAACTGGGTCAGGATCGACTCGCCGGCCAACTGGCCGATCTCCTCCGTCGGCTTCTCGCCCGGCATCAGCTCCACCGTCACCGTGAGATGCCGGTCGCGGTCGGCGTCCTCGCTCACCTCCAGCACGAACTTGCCCGTCACCCTGCCGCTGATCTCGGGCTGCTCCAGGCCGATCGCGATGTTCTCGGGGAAGACGTTCGCGCCGTAGTAGGAGACGGTGAAGTGGCTGCGGCCGAACACGTACACGAACGGGCGCTCGGGGCCGCGCGCCGCCGGCTCGAAGCCGTGCCCGCGCACGAAGGCCAGCATCTCGTCGTACGTGACCAGCCCGCCCTCGTCGGCGATGTGGTAGCGGATCAGCGGGACCCCGTTGTCGCCCGAGAACAGCAGCGTGCCCTGGTGCTCCTCGAAGAAGCGCACCTCGGGGTCGTACTGGACGAGGGTCGGCAGCCGCGACTCGCCGAAGAGTTCCCTGGCGGCGGCAGGACGGGTGGACAGGAAACGGCGGATCTCGACCGACAGCGGGGTCTCGTTGCCGAGCACGCCCGCGTCGGCGGTGCCGTACAGGGACGCGATGCCTCTGACCGGGTCCTCGATCCCGGCCCGTGCGGCGACCAGCGTGCGCCACTCCTCGCTGAACACCTCGCCCGCCGTGACCAGCTTGACGTTCCAGCGGTGCCAGGGCAGGTCCTCGGTGTCGATGATGTTCTTCAGGAACGGCGGGTAGCCGAGCAGCACGACCTGGTCGAAGTGGGGGGCGAGCTCCGGCAGCACGCGCAGGATCTCCCTCCGGTCGGTGCCGGGGGCGACGACGGTGATCGGGTAGCCGCGCCCGGCCAGGTGGCGGCAGCAGTCGACGGTGAACAGGCCGCCCACCCAGGTGCCCAGGGCGAAGCACACGACGGCCAGGGTGCGGCGCTCGCGGGCGGCGAAGGAGTCGCGGAAGACCTCCTCGAAGCGGGCCGCGACCACCTGCTCGTCGGCCGCCGACCTCGGCCAGAACGACGGCTCGCCGGTGGAGCCGGAGGACACCGCCACGATGTCCCCGATGACGCCGTCCCTGCACAGGTCGGGGAGGGAATGGCGACGCGTGTAGGTCTCCTTGGTCGTCATCGGCAGCCGCGCAAAGTCCTGAAATGTACGGATCTTCTCCGGATCGATGGAGTTCTCCGCCAGAAAGGCGCGATAGGCGGGAACGCTCCCCGCCACCTGCTGGAAGAGCGCAACCGGGTCCATCAACATCTCCTGCTTAGCAGCGGGGGAATCGCGAGCGGGAGGGCTGCCCAGGCGCGAGCGTGCCCGGACCTGCCAGGTCTGCGCATCACAGGTTTCCCTCCTCGTGTACGGGCACACCAAGCCGGCCGGGAACGTCCTCAGGCCGGGGTCTGCCGTCCGTCACGCAGCGCAAGCGGCCCAACGATGCGAGGAGCGCACGAGTCACCAACCGACTCTACGTCGCGCCAGGCCCCAGCGAAACGCCCCACACCTGCTCCCGGCGCGGTCCGGGGACGCCACGACACAGTCACCACACAGCCGACGCGGAACGCGCGAACCCCGTGTGCATGACCTGCGGAACGCTATGCGTCGGGAGGGGGATGCGGGGCTCCATGGAGGAAGACCCGCACCGGCTCGGCGTCCGCTGGAGGGCTATCCGGAGGCAAGCAGGCCGCCCCTGCACACGTTCTCCTTCTCGTACTCCTCGGAGGGTGACAGCCACCCTAAGAAGGGACCGGATCGTCTGGCGACGGGCAGCACGGTAGGACGTCCGACAGGGGTCGTTGCGGCAAGCGCTGGATCAGTCCGTACGCCCGCGTGAGCCTCATTCGCCGGGGCGGACGAGGCCGGTCTCGTAGGCGAAGACGATCGCCTGGGCGCGGTCGCGCAGGCCGAGCTTCATCAGCACTCGCCCCACATGTGTTTTCACGGTCTGCTCGGCCACGAAGAGCTTGCCGGCGATCTCCTGGTTGGACAGTGCCTGGGCGACCAGGGCGAGCACCTCCGTCTCCCGCTCGGTCAGTTCGTCGAGCCGACGCCCGCCCGGCACCGGTCGTGGACCGCCGAGCCGGGCGAACTCGTGGATGAGCCGTTTGGTGATCGAGGGGGCGATGAGCGCCTCTCCGTCCGCCACCACCCGCACCGCGTCCGCGAGCTGCGCGGCTGAGGCGTCCTTGAGCAGGAACCCGCTGGCCCCCGCCCGCAACGCTTCGTAGACGTAGTCGTCGAGGTCGAACGTCGTCAGAATGAGCACCTTGGTCGACTCCTGGCGGGCGAGGATCTCCCTGGTGGCCTCCAAACCGTTCATGACCGGCATGCGTACGTCCATGAGCACCACGTCGGGATCGAGCTCGGCGGCCCGCTGCACGGCCTCCCTGCCGTCCGCCGCCTCGCCGACGACCTCGATGTCCGGCTGCCCGCTCAGAAACACGGTGAACCCCGTGCGCACCATCCCCTGGTCGTCGGCGATCAGAACCCGGATCACGCGTTCTCCCTCTTCGCGATCGGCAGCACTGCGCGCACTTCGAAGCCTCCACCGGAAACGGGCCCGGCGTCGAACGTGCCGCCGAGCAGCGCCGCCCGCTCCCGCATGCCCACCAGCCCTTGCCCCGCCCCGCGCGCCGCGTCCTGCGTCGCCCTGTCCCGCACGCCCTGCCCGGCTTCGTGTGCCGCATCCTGCTCCGCCTCACGCGCCGCGTCCTGCTCCGCTCCGCGTGTCGCGTTCCGGTCCGCCTGCGGTGCCGTGTCCTGCTTTGCCCTGTGTGCCGTGTCCTGGCCCGTTTCGCGCGACGTGGCCCTGTTAGGCTCAGGAGCCGTGGTCCGGCCGGACGCGCGCATCACGCGCTGAGAGGCCTCGCGGGGGACATCTCCAGGAACGCCCAACCCACCGGGACTGGAGCCCCCGGGACCGGCGTCACTGGTTCTGGAGCCACTGGATCCGGAGCCGCCGGGACTGGCGGTGGCGGTGGCGCTGGTGTTGCGAGGGCTGCTGCCCGGCCCGTTGGCGACGTACAGCCGCAGTTCGTCCCCGTCGCGGGTGATGTCGAGAGCCACGGGCGCTCCCGGCGCGTGCCGCATCACGTTGCTCAGCGACTCCTGCACGATCCGGTACGCCGACAGCTCCACGGCGGGCGGCAGGCCGTCGATCGAGCCGGACCGTTTGACGAGCACGGCCAGCCCGGCGGAGCGGGCGTTGGAGACCAGCTCGTCGACCCGGTCGAGCCCCGGCTGGGGTGCGGTGTCGGTGCGGCCGTCCTGGTCGCGCAGCACCCCGAGGACCTGGCGCAACTCCGCGATGGCCTCCAGCGACAACCCGCGGATCTCGGCCAGGCCCGCCTCCAACTGCACCGGGTCGCCGGCCGCCTTGAGCGGCACCGCCTCCGCCTGGATCGCGATCACCGACATGTGGTGCGCGACCACGTCGTGCAGCTCGCGGGCGATGCGGGTGCGCTCGGCCAGCACGGCCTTGGCGCTCTCGGCCACCTGGGAGCGTCGCTCCTCGACCACGAGCTTGGCCGTGGCCGAGCGCCGGACCCGTACGTTGTAGCCGAACAGCACCGCGACGGCCGTGACGACGGACGCGAGCGCCGTCGAGTTGGGGTCGGCGATCCAGGCGGTGAGGACCGTGAGGATCCAGACGGCCGAGGTGATCCGCCGGTCGCAGCGCAAGGCCACGGAGTAGAGGATCAGCAGGTAGGACACGATCACCGGGGGCGAGTAGGGGATGGTGCCGGACTGCCCGATCGTCTGGGACACCCAGAGGACGAGGGGCATCGACACGAAGGCGACCCGCCACGCGGCCAGCGGCCATCGGTCGCGCAGAGCCACGGGCAACGCCACCGCCAGGGCGGTGAGGTAGGCGAACTGCTCGTTGACCGGCAGGGGAGCGTGGAGGTTCCAGTCGCTCATCATGGACTGCGTCGTTCCGAACAGGGCGAAGGCCAGCACCAGCTCGGCCCACCGGATCAGGTCGACCGTCCTCAGCGGAACGAGCACCGTCAGCCAGCGCGGCACCCTGACGACCAGGCGGCGGGGGGACGACGGCGGGTCGGCGTCAGCGCGCCACAGGGCCAGCTCGAACGGCCGCGCCAGGCTGATCGCCGCACGGCCCGCCCGCCCGCCGAGCGCTCTCGCCCCGGACGAGCCGCCCCTGGCCTCCTCGTCGCCGGCTGCGGGGTTGGGCGCTCTGGTGTTGTCGTTCTCGGGCGTGGGGGTGGGTGCTTCGGTGTTGTCGTTCGCGGGCGCGGGGCTGAGTCCTCCGGCGTTGTCGTCGCCGGGCACGGGATCATGAATTCCGGTGTTCTCGTCGCCGGGCGCCGGGCGGGGACCCGTGGCGAGTGCGGCGCCGGAAACGCCGCCGGGCTCCGTCGTGGGCGCTTCCGGCGCGGGACCGGCGTCGGCCGCGCGGTCGGGCCCCTCGCCGGGGGCGGCGCTGGAGCGACGAGGGCGCCGGCGGACGAGGTCGCGGGCGCGTCGGACGGAGATCACCTGGTCAAGCTTACGGTCGGGCCCACCTGCGCCGCGTCACACCAGGGGTGGATTCCGGCCGTCACTCCCAGGTATCCCGATTACATAATTACGCTCGCTGTGAGCGAACAGCAGCAAAGAAGGGAACAATCCGAGGCTCCGATGAATTGAGTCTGTTGTACTCAACCCTTTGGAGTTCGCATGAGTGAGAGCTTGATCCTTCCGGTCCTGCCGCTCGACGACGAGGTCGTCCTGCCGGGCATGGTGGTTCCGCTGGACCTGTCCGACTCCGACGTGCGCGCTGCCATAGACGCGGCCCGCGCATCCGGTGGCAACAAACCGCGGGTCCTCCTCGTTCCCCGCATCGACGGCCGTTACGGCGCCATCGGCGTGCAGGCGGTGGTCGAGCAGGTCGGACGGCTGCCCGGCGGCGAGCCGGCCGCCGTGGTGCGCGGCGTCGACCGTGTCCGCGTGGGCACCGGCACGACGGGCCCCGGTGCGGCCCTGTGGGTCGAGGCCGACACGATCGACACCGTCGCCGCCGGCGAGCGCGCCCAGGAACTGGCCAGGGAGTACAAATCGCTGGCCACCACGATCCTGCAGAAGCGCGGCGCCTGGCAGGTGGTCGACCAGGTCAACCAGATCGACGACCCCTCGGTGCTGGCCGACAGCTCCGGCTACACCCCCTGGCTGAGCACGGCGCAGAAGCTCGAGCTCCTCGAGGCCGCCGATCCGGCCGACCGGCTGGCCAGGCTGGTCGAGTGGTCGCGCGATCACCTCGCCGAGCTCGACGTCGCCGAGACGATCCGCAAGGACGTCCAGGAGGGCATGGAGAAGCAGCAGCGCGAGTTCCTGCTGCGCCAGCAGCTCGACGCGGTGCGCAAGGAGCTGAAGGAGCTCAACGGCGACTCCGAGACCGAGGAGGAGGACTACCGCGCCCGCGTGGAGGCGGCCGACCTGCCGGAGAAGGTGCGCGAGGCCGCGCTCAAGGAGGTCGACAAGCTGGAGCGGACCCCCGACCAGTCCCCGGAGACCGGATGGATCCGCACGTGGCTCGACACGATCCTCGACATCCCGTGGAACGACCGCACCGAGGACAACTACGACATCGTCGGCGCCAGGGCCGTGCTCGACGCCGACCACACGGGCCTGTCCGATGTGAAGGACCGCATCATCGAGCACCTGGCCGTGCGCAAGCGCCGCCAGGACAAGGGCCTCGGCGTGGTGGGCGGCCGCCGCAGCGGCGCCGTGCTGGCGCTGGCCGGTCCTCCCGGGGTCGGCAAGACCTCGCTGGGCGAGTCCGTGGCCCGGGCGATGGGCCGCAAGTTCGTCCGCGTCGCGCTCGGCGGCGTACGTGACGAGGCGGAGATCCGCGGCCACCGGCGCACCTACGTCGGCGCGCTGCCCGGCCGCGTCGCCCGCGCCATCCGCGAGGCCGGCTCGATGAACCCGGTGGTTCTGCTCGACGAGGTCGACAAGGTCGGCGCCGACTACCGCGGCGACCCCACGGCCGCCCTGCTGGAAGTGCTCGACCCGGCCCAGAACCACACGTTCCGCGACCACTACCTCGAGGTCGAGCTCGACCTGTCCGACGTGTTGTTCCTGGCCACGGCCAACGTCCTCGAGGCCATTCCCGGGCCGCTGCTCGACCGGATGGAGGTCGTCACGCTCGACGGCTACACCGAGGACGAGAAGGTCGCGATCGCCCGTGACCACCTGCTGCCCAGGCAGCTCGAACTGGCCGGGCTCACGGCCGAGGAGGTCACCGTCGACGACGCGGCGCTGCGCAGGCTGGCTGCCGAATACACCCGCGAGGCGGGCGTGCGCTCCCTGGAGCGGGCGGTCGCGAGGATCCTGCGCAAGGTGGCGGCCAGGGACGAGCTGCCGGTCACGGTCGGCGAGGACGACCTGGTGGGCTACATCGGGCGGCCGAAGTTCGTGCCGGAGTCGTCGCTGCCGGAGTCGCGCCAGCGCACCTCGGTGCCGGGCGTGGCCACCGGCCTGGCGGTCACCGGAGCCGGGGGCGACGTGCTCTACGTGGAGGCGTCGATGGCCGACCCGGAGACCGGCGAGACCGGGCTCACGCTGACCGGCCAGCTCGGCGACGTGATGAAGGAGTCGGCCAGGATCGCGCTGTCCTACCTCCGCTCGCACGGCGCGGAGCTGGAGCTGCCGGTGACCGCGCTGAAGGACCGCTCGGTCCACGTGCACTTCCCCGCGGGCGCCGTACCGAAGGACGGCCCTTCGGCCGGTGTGACGCTGACGGCCGCGCTGGCCTCGCTGC
Source organism: Nonomuraea sp. K271 (assembly GCF_009908215.1). Lineage (NCBI taxonomy): Bacteria > Bacillati > Actinomycetota > Actinomycetes > Streptosporangiales > Streptosporangiaceae > Nonomuraea > Nonomuraea sp. K271. The sequence goes on from NZ_JAAAHR010000042.1 coordinate 33,223, forward strand.
TGTCGGGGCGGCTCGTCCGCGGCGACGTGGCCATGACCGGTGAGATCTCGCTGACCGGGCGGGTGCTGCCGATCGGCGGTGTCAAGCAGAAGCTGCTGGCCGCGCACCGCGCGGGCATCACGACGGTCCTCATCCCGGCCCGCAACGAGCCGGATTTGGACGACGTGCCCGAGGAGGTCCGCGACGAGCTGACCATCCACACGGTCAGCGACGTGCACGAGGTGCTGGACCTGGCGCTCACCTCGGCCCAGGTCCCCTCCTCCGTGGCGGCCTGACCCCCGCGAAGTGCGTCGGACGACAGCGGCCCCGTGATCAGACACCTGATCAGGGGCCGCTGGCGTCGTCGATCGCCGGCCTCGTGGCGCGGTACGTCTCCGTGACGGCGCTCGGCCGCGGCCCGCCGGTCGCGGAAGGGGCGGCGGAAGGGGTGCACGACGCGAGAAGCGCGACCGTGCGGGCCCTCCGCCGCGGACTCCGCAGGAGGCACGACGGGGGCCGTACCGTCGAGGGAAGCGCGCAGGTCGCCGGGTGCAGGGCCACTGCCGGTGAGGACTGCTCGCTGGAGGACGTCGACGCCGCGGTGGTCGACGGGAACTACGCGATCGAGGCCGGGCGCAAGCCCGCGTCGCAGGCGCTGGTGCTGGAGAAGACGGAGGGCAACCCGTACGTCAACGGCCTGGTCGTGCGGGCGGACCACGACAAGGACGCGAACATCGTGACCCTCGGCAAGCTGCTGCGGGACCAGCGCGTCAAGGACTTCATCCAGCAGAAGTACGCCGGCTCGCCGATTCCCGCGGAATGATATTGAGAAACGCCTGAGGCGGCCGGGAATAACGGACGATCAATGCTTTTCCGGCGGCAAGTCATTTGTAAGCGGCGCGCAATCGGCCGGGCGTACTAAAACGGGGTCAGCAAAACCTCTCCCGAGGAGGTCCAAGTGCGATTCCTTACGCGAATCATGCTCGGCGTCGCCGTCACCGTCCTGGTGGCGCTCATCGCTCCGGCCGCCGCGAACGCGACGGCGGGCAGCACGGCATCCGACACCCGCTCGTCCGACGTGAGCTGGGGATCTTATTACTCCACCGACCACAAGGCCAAGGCGTCCGGCCACGTGTCGGTCGACAAGAAGCGCGTCAAGCACTGGTACGTGAAGTGGGTTCCGGTGAAGAAGCGCGTGTGCTGGGAGGACCGTAAGGGCCACAAGCACTGCAAGTGGGTCGTGAAGAAAATCAAGAAGCACGTGTGGCAGTGGCGTTACGACCGCTCCTACACCGTGCACAGCACGCTCTCGAACCACAAATGGGCGGGCCGCAACAAGTGTGCGTGGGAAACGTTCAAGGTCGTGCGTGAGAACGGTTCCTCGTACGTCGAGCAGTTCCGCAACTGCGGCAGGCACCCGAGGCACTTCGCCTTCCACGCCGAGGACGCCGTCCGCATCCACGTGGACGTGAGCAGGGGCAACCGCCACCACCCGACCGGCCACCACAGCGGCTGGCGGAACATCTTCCACGCGGCCGCCTGACGCGCCGCCCACGAGCCGCGGCCTCGACGACGAGGCCGCGGCTTGGCCGTGCCTGGGAGAACCTCGCGAGCCGGGTTCTGGCGTGGTGGCCGAGCAGCCGAATACTGTTCTGTTCATGTATCCGGGAGCCATCGCAGCAGCCAACCCAGACAAGCCCGCTGTGATCATGGCGGGCTCCGGGAAGGTCGTCACCTACCGCGAACTGGACGAGGAGTCGAACCGGCTGGCCCACCTGTTCCGCGCGGCGGGACTGCGGCCGGGCGACCACATCGCCTTCATGCTCGCCAACCATCCGCTCTTCCTGACCATCGCCTGGGCCGCGCACCGCTCGGGCCTCTACTACACGCCGGTCAGCTCGCGGCTGCAGGCCGACGAGCTGGCCTACATCGTCGGCAACTGCGGCGCCCGGGTGTTCATCTCGAGCGCCGACCTGGCCGGCGTCGCCACCTCCATAACCGACACCACGCCGGAGGTCGAGCTGCGGCTCATGCTGGACGGCGTGGCGGAGGGCTTCGCGTCGTACGAGGCGGCGGTCGCCGGGCAGCCGGTCACCCCCATCGCCGACGAGTGTCTCGGGGCGGACATGCTTTACTCCTCCGGCACCACCGGGCGGCCCAAGGGCGTCAAGCCGGCGTCCTCGCACGGCGCGCTCACCGAGCCCGGGATGTTGTTCAAGCTCATCGAGGCCCTGTTCGCGCCGTCGTCCGACAGCGTCTACCTCTCGCCGGCGCCGCTCTACCATGCCGCGCCGCTGCGTTACTGCCTGACGTTCCAGCGGCTCGGGGCGACGGTGGTGGTGATGGAGCGCTTCGACCCGGAGCGGTATCTGGCGCTGGTGGAGAGGTACGGGGTGACGCACTCGCAGCTTGTGCCGACGATGTTCATCAAGATGCTCAAGCTGCCGCCGGAAACCAGGGCAAAATACGATATTTCCTCGCTCAAGTATGCGATCCACGCCGCCGCCCCCTGCCCGGTCCCCGTCAAGGACAAGATGATCGACTGGTGGGGCCCGATCATCCACGAGTACTACGCCGGCACCGAGGGCAACGGCTTCGTCTATGTCGGCTCCGAGGACTGGCTGCGCCACAAGGGGACGGTCGGTCGTTCCCTGCTCGGCATCGTGCACATCTGCGACGAGAACGGCGACGACCTGCCACCGGGCGAGCACGGCACGATCTTCTTCGAGAACGGCGGCCGCTTCGAGTACCACGGCGACCCCGGCGGGACCCGCTCGGCCCAGGACCCGCGGGGGAGGGGCTGGACGACCCTGGGGGACATCGGCTACCTGGACGATGACGGTTTCCTCCACCTCACCGACCGCCGCTCGTACATGATCATCTCGGGCGGGGTGAACATCTACCCACAGGAGGCCGAGAACGTGTTGTCGGTGCATCCGAAGGTCGCCGACGTGGCGGTGATCGGGGTGCCGGACGAGGAGATGGGGGAGCAGGTCAAAGCCGTGGTCGAGCCGGCGTCCATGGAGGAGGCCGGGCCCCGGCTGGAGGCGGAGCTGATCGCGTACTGCCGCGAGCACCTCGCCCACTACAAGTGCCCGAGGTCGGTCGACTTCCGCGAGCACCTTCCCCGTCATCCGACGGGCAAGCTCTACAAACGCCTGCTGCGCGACGAGTACTGGCCGGCGCGAACGTAAAAGTCAGGTCACAGCTGCCCGGCACGAGCGGCGGCTCCCGCAGTGCCGGGGCACCGTCCCGCAGAAAATTTCCACCACGATCTCGCTCCATGCGACCGGCCCTTGACCAGCGGTGATAAACCACATGTCAACGGCCTCCTGTCATCCCCGATCACGGCCTTAAACAGCTCTTACGCGCGGCTTGGCACTCTTGAGTCATCGGGACTTGAGGGAGATGACAGATGGACGCGAACGAGCCTCGCGAGCAGAGCTCCGGCGGGTGGAGTCAGTTCGGCGCCACCCCGCCGTCCGCCGGGGGCTTTCCCCGCCGGGAAACGCAAAGAATGGAGCAGCTGGCTCCGCCCCCGCCCGCGCCACCGAAGAAGCCGGGGTTCTCCGCCGGCAGGAAGGCGATCGCCGGGCTGGCCCTGGCCGCGGTGGCCGTCGGCGGCGGTGCCGTGGGGGCCACCGTGGCCACCTCGTTCCAGCCTGAGCCGGTCGCCGAGACCGGCACGCCGAGCCCCGTCTTCAAGTCCGCCGCCGATCCGATGACCGTCGCCGACGTCGCAGCCAAGGTGCAGCCGACCGTGGTGATGATCAAGGGCCAGACCCGTGAGGGCTCGGGGGTCGTGCTGTCGGAGGACGGCCTCATCCTCACCAACAACCACGTGGTGGAGCCCGGCGGCGGCCAGATGACCGTCAAGTTCAGCGACGGCAAGACGGCCAAGGCCACCGCCGTCGGCACCGACCCCGCCACCGACCTCGCGGTCATCCGCGCGGAAGGCGTCTCGGGGCTGCCCAAGGCCACGCTCGGCGACAGCGACAAGCTCAAGGTGGGCGACGCCGTGCTCGCCATCGGCAGCCCTCTCGGCCTGGCCGGATCGGTCACGGCGGGCATCGTCAGCGCGCTGGACCGTACGCTGACCACCGGCGACGAGCCGCGCCAGCAGCTTCCGCCGGGCTGGCCCCAGCAGGGTCAGGAGAGCAGCGGCACCACGATCGGCGGGGCTATCCAGACCGACGCCTCGATCAACCCGGGCAACTCCGGCGGCGCGCTGGTGAACGCCGCGGGCGAACTGGTCGGCATCAACACCGCGATCGCCTCCGACGCGGCCGGCGGCGGCGTCGGCTTCGCCATCCCGGTCAACACCGCCAAGCAGGTGTCCGAGCAACTCATCCGCAGCGGCAAGGTCACCCACGCCTTCCTCGGCGTGAGCGTCACCGACGCCACCGGCGACGTGCCGGGCGCCCTGGTCAGGCAGGTCACCGCGGGCAGCCCGGCGGAGAAGGCCGGGCTGCAGGAAGGGGATCTCATCACCAAGATCGCCGGCAAGTCGGTTGACGGCGGAGATACTGTGGTGGGACAGGTCAGAGGTTTCAAACCCGGCCAAGAGGTCAAGATCACATATATGAGGGACGGGAAGGCCGGCGAGGTCACCGTGACCCTCGAAGAGAAGAAATAACAGGACCCCCTCATGGACGGGTGTGCCGTTGAGATCGCTGCGGACTCGGCGGCACACCCCCCATGATCAGGAGAAACGGCGGCCCTCGTCGCGGCGGTAGGCCCATCCTGCGGCCACCGCCGCCGCCACGGTCCACACGGCGAGCATGACCACCGAGACCACGTCGGGGCTGGTGCCCGCCGTCACCGCCCACAGCAGCTCGGCCGCGCCCCTCGTGGGCGTGTATGGCGAGACGACCGCGATGAAGTCGGGCAGGTGGGCCGGTGGCAGCAGCAGCCCGCCGAGGATCGCGAGCGGGAAGAACAGCAGCTGCGACACCGCGACGACGGCCTTCGACGTCAGCACGTAGCCGAGGAACAACCCCATCAGCATGAACGGGATCCCGCAGACGACCAGCGCGCCCAGCCCGGCCAGCAGCCTGAGCGGCGTGATCGTCGCCTCCGTGAGGAGCGCCGCCACCAGCAGTACGGGCACCACCGATGCCAGCATGACGGCCAGCGTCGACACCATCCGCCCGGCGAAGCGGGGGAACGGGCCCGCGGGAAGCGTGCGCAGGTAGGGGTTCCACGGCTGCTCGCGCTCCATGGCGACGGCGATGCTGAGCCCGATGAGCGCGCCCGACGTCGCGCCGAAGAACATCATCGACGCCGCCGCCATCGTGGCCGCCTGCGCGTGGTCGCCCGCCATCGGCACCACGAACACCATCATCGAGAGGGACGGGAACAGCGCGCTGGCCAGAAGCCCGATGGGCACCCTGATCTGCTCGATCATGAGATAGCGGGTGTGCGCGGCGACCAGGCTAGACATGCGCGGCCTCCTTCGAGGTGATGGCGAGGAACGCCTCTTCGAGCGTGGTGGGCTTGATCTCGAGGCCGGTGAACGGCGTGCCGCCCGTCACGAGCTCGACGACCAGCCGGTCGGGATCGGTGGTCACCAGGCTGATCCGGCCGTCGCCGGCGCGCTCGGCGCCGAGCACGCCCGGCAGCCCCTCCGGGTCGGGCAGGTCGGCGGTGAACGAGACGCGCCGCACTCCCACGATGCCGCGTACGGACTCCATCGTGTCGTCGGCCAGCACGCGCCCGTGGCCCACGACGACGACCCGCCTGGCCAGCGCCTCGATCTCCTCGATGTAGTGGCTGGTGACGAGCACGGTGCCGCCCTCCTCGTGGAAGGACGCGATGCCGTCCCACAGGGAGCGCCTGGACTCGACGTCGAGCCCGGTCGTCGGCTCGTCGAGGAAGACCAGCTCGGGGTTGCCGGTGAAGGCCAGCGCCACGGCCAGGCGTCGCTTCTGGCCGCCGGACAGGCCGCCGACCTGCCGCTTGATGAGGTCGCTCAGGCCGAAGCGGGCCAGCAGCTCGTCCTTGTCGCACGGCTCGGGGAAGTGCGCCGAGACGAAGTCGATGATCTCACCGACGCGTAACGTCTCGGGCAGCCCGGTCTCCTGCGGGGTCATGCCGATGCGGCGCCGCATGGCCGGGTCCTGCGGCGAGCCGCCGAACAGCGTGACCGTGCCGGAGGTCGGGCGGCGCAGTCCCACGAACAGGTTGATGAGGGTGGACTTGCCCGCGCCGTTGGGGCCGAGCAGCCCGACGATCTCGCCTGCGCGGATGTCGAGCGTGACGCGGTCGAGAGCGAGCACGTCTCCGTAGCGGCGGCTGATCTCGGCCGCTCGGGCGATGACGGTCATGTGACGCCTCCGGCGTTGTCGAGCCCCGCGTTGTCGAGCAGGGCTCGGATCTGCTTGGTGTATTCCTCGAAGGCCAGCCGCCCGCGCCTGGTGAGTGCCACGAACGTGACGGGCGTACGGCCCTTGTGGGTCTTGGTGATCCGCACGTATCCGGCCTCCTCCAACTTGGTCAGGTGCACCGACAGGTTGCCGGCGGTCATGCCGAGCAGTTCCTTCATGGAGCCGAAGGCCATCTCGTCACCTTCGGCGAGCACGTTGAGCGTGGCGACGACCCGCAGCCTGGCCTGCGCGTGGATCACCGGGTCGAGATCGGGGGGCGTCTTGTCCGTGCTCACGCCGGGCGCCTCCGCAGCCACACCCCGGCCACGACGAAGCCGCCTCCCAGCAGCACGGCCGTCAGCAGCGCGTGCCAGCCGGCGCCGAGCAGCACGCCCACCGCGTCGACGGCGGCGACCCAGGCCCCGATGAAGAACATCGGCCAGTTGAGCCAGAGCGCGCCGCCGGCCATGTGCAGCACGCCCACCACCAGCAGCGACGCGCCCGCCCAGAGCAGGCCGGTCTCGTCGGGCGGCAGCAGGGGGCCCATCCGGAGGCAGATGACGACCATGAGGATCATGCCGGCCATCCACGCGTAGCCGTACATCGCGCCGCGGGCCGTGCTGTCGCCCCGGACGAGGTTGTTCATCCGCACGATGCCGAACGCGGCGATCGCGGCTGCCACGAGTTGCGCGCACATCAGCACCGTCAGCGCCTGCATCTGAGAGATCGGCGCGTACGACCGGTCGTCCAGCCCGTAGTGCAGGAAGAACGCGGTGAAGCCGAGCAGCCAGGCCACGCCCCAGGGTGCGTAGAGCAGCAGCGGGTCGCCGTAGAGCCATTTCGTGGTGGCGGCGCGCTGCTCCTCCATGACGCGGAGCATCTCCTCGGGATCCGCCGTCCGGTCGTCGTCTACCACTGCAAACTCCTCGCTATCGCAAACTGGTTTGTATCGTAAACCAGATTGCGTCGCCAACACAATGTCGCGAGGCGAGGTTCCGCGTGGTGCGGTCTAACGCCTGGTCAGGACCTTGGACTCCCACAGGTCCCGGTAGTAGCCGGGCGCGGAGACGAGCTCCTCATGGCGGCCGCGCTGGGCGACGCGGCCCTCGTCGAGCACGACGATCTCGTCGACCGTCTCCAGCCCCTTGAGCCGATGCGTCACGAGCAGCGTGGTGCGGTCCCTGGTCACGTCGAGCAGGTCCGCCATGAGCCGGTCGGCCGTCTCCTCGTCGAGCGCCTCCGCGGGCTCGTCGAGCAGCAGCACAGGAGGGTCGTACAACAACGCCCTGGCCAAAGCCAGCCGCTGCAGCTGCCCGCCGGACACGGTTCTGCCGTCCTCGCCCAGCTCGGCGTCCCAGCCGGTGCGCTCCACCCACGTGTCGAGCCTGGCGTCGCGTACGGCGCGCCACAGCTCCTCGTCGTCCGCCTCCGGGCCCGCCAGGCGCAGGTTGTCGCGGAGGGCGGCACGGAAGATGTAGGGGTCCTGGGTGAGGCCCGTCATCAACGTCCGTACGTCGTCACCGGAGAGCTCACGGATGTCGGTGCCGTTCACCGTGACCGTGCCCGACTCCGGCTCCACCAGGCGCATCAGGGCGGCCAGCAGCGTGCTCTTCCCCGCCCCGCTCGGGCCGACGACGGCGACCCGCCTGCCGGGCGTGAGCCGCAGCGACACGCCGTCCAGCGCCGGCCGGCCGCCGTCCACAGGCTCACCGGGCCCCCCGGGGCCGGCGGAGGTGGCCGGGTCACCCGCCGGGAACGCCTCCCTGGCGGCGTGGCGTACCACCAGGTCGTCGATCTCGACGGTCAGGGGGCCTCGGGGCGGTGTCGCGGGCTCGGCCGGCTCGCCCACCGCGGGCGCGGCGGAGCCGACCTCGCGCAGCCGCCGCAGCGCCGCCGTGATGCCCGCCATACGCTCGCCCGCCGCGGCCAGGGGCAGCACCGGCTCGAAGGCCACCAGGGACGTCAGCGCCAGCACGGCCGTCCCGACCGAGCCGGCTCCCGCCCCCTGGGCGAGCAGGACGACGGCCGCCACCGTCAGCCCCTGCACCAGGGTGCCTCCGGCCAGGGCGGCGGCGTGGACGCGGGCCTGGCGGCGTTCGAGTGCGGCCAGCGACTCGTCCGCGGCCAGAGCCCGGTCCAGGGCGGCGTCGTCGGCGCCGTACGCGGCCAGGTCCGCGGCGCCGTGCACGAGGTCCGCCACCCGGCCCGCCAGCGCCGCCCGCGCCGGGGCGATCCTGGCCGACCAGCGGCGGGCGGCGGCCGCCGTGCCCACGGGCAGGGCGACCCCGGCCAGTACCAGGCCCGCCACCAGCACCAGAGCCGCCACCGGCAGGATCGTCAGCCCAATGACCACGGCGGCCAGCCCGGCCATCGCCGCCGCGGCGGCCGGGAGCATGCAGCGGACCAGCAGGTCCTGTACGGCCTCGGTGTCGTCGACCATGCGGCTGAGCAGGTCGGCGCCGCCGTGACGGGGGCGCTGGGGCGGGATGAGCGCCTGGTAGAGGCGCTCACGGGTGCCCGCCTGGGCGCGGAGCGCGACGTCGTGCCCGGTGAGCCGTTCGGCGTAGCGGAAGACGCCCTTGCCGGTGGCGAACGCCCTGGTCGCCACGATCGCCACACTCAGCGCGGCCAGCGGCGGCTGCTCGGCGGCCCTGGTGATCAGCCACGCGGCGGCGGCGATCAGCCCAAGCCCCGCCAGGTCGGCCGCCGACCCGGCGAGCACGGCCCAGACGAGTCGCGTCCCCATGCGCCGGTTCATCGTCCGCCCTCCTTGCCGTCCGCCACCTGCCGGCCGCTCCGGGCGTGCCCGGCCGTCTCGTCCCGCGCCGGCGCGCCGACCGGGGCCGCGCCTCCTGGGGAGCCGCCTGGCGGGCCGGTCTCCACCCGGTCCGCCGTCGTGGCGGGGCGGGTGGTGTCGGAGACGACGCGGCCCTCGTGAAGGCGCACGACCCGGTCGGCGAGGTCGATCATCGCGGGCCGGTGCGCGACGATGACGGCCGTACGGCCCCGGGCCAGGTCCCCGGTCGCCGCCACCACGGCGGCCTCGCTCCGCCCGTCCAGGCGGGCTGTGGGCTCGTCGAGCAGCAGCACCGAGGCCTCGGGGCGGCAGAAGGCCCGCGCCAGCGCGATCCGCTGACGCTGGCCCGCCGAGAACCCGGCCCCGCCCTCGCCGACCACGGTGTCGAACCCCCGGGGCAGGCCGGCCACGAAGCCGGCGTACGCGGCGCCGGCCGCCCGGCGGACCTCCTCCAGGGAGGCCGACGGCGCGCCGAGCCGGATGTTGCCCGCCACCGTCGTGGCGAACAGGTGCGGCCGCTGCGCCACGAACGCGAGCCGCGCCCGCCAGCTCGCCGGGTCGAGGTCGCGCAGGTCCGTGCCGTCGATGAGCACCCGCCCCTCGGATGGTTGGACGAAGCCGAGGACGAGGTGGAGCAGCGTGCTCTTGCCCCCGCCGCTCTCGCCGACCAGGGCGACCCGTTCGCGCGGGCCGATGGTGAGGGAGACGTCGTCCAGCGCGGCGGCGTCCCGGCCCGGGTAGCGCACGGTCACGCCCTCCAGCCGGATCTCAGGGGCTCCCGCGGACGCGGGAGCGGGCGTCCCCGCCGGTACGGCGGCCGGGCGGCGTACGGGCTCGTCCTGGTCCGCGGCGGAACGGTCGAGCACGGCGAAGGCCGCGTCGGCGGCGGCCACCCCTTCCATGGACGCGTGGAAGCGCGTCCCCATCGCCCGCAGCGGCAGGTACGCCTCCGGCGCCAGCAGCAGCACCAGCAGCGCGGTCGTCAGGTCCAGGGAGCCGCCGAGCAGCCGCAGCCCGATCGGCACCGCCACCAGCGCCAGCGACAGCGACGCGCACAACTCCAGGACCAGCGACGACAGGAACGCCACCCGCAACGTCCGCATGGTGGCGCTCCGGTGGGCGTCGGCGACCTGCTGGATGACGCCCGCCTGGTAGCGGGCCCGCCCGAACGCCCGGAGGGTGGGCAGCCCGCGCACCACGTCGAGGAAGTGCCCGCCGAGCCGCGACAGCGCGAGGTACTGGCGTTCGGTGACGGCCTTGGTCGTCATGCCCACCAGCGCCCCGAAGACGGGGATCAGCGGCAGCGTGACGAGCACGATGACGGCGCTGGCGAGGTCGGCGGCGAACAACCGGACCAGCACGGCCACGGGCACGACCGCGGCGACCGCGATGGCGGGCAGGTAGCCGGTCAGGTAGGCGTCGAGCCCGTCGAGGCCGCGCCCGGCGAGCGTGACGAGCTCGCCGGAGCGGTGCGCGGCCAGCCTCCCCGGCCCCAGTTCGCGCAGGCGGGCGAGCAGCCGGTGGCGCAGCGCCGACTTGACGCCGGTCGCGGTGCGCCCGGCGAAGACGCCCTGCGTCCAGGCGAGGAGCGCGCGTACGCACACCACCGCCGCGAGCGCGGCCAGCGCGGCGGCGGTGAACCTGCCGGACAGCACCCCGGCGAGCAGTTCGGCCTGCACCAGCACGAGCAGCCCCGCCAGCACGGCCGCGGCCATGGTGACGGCGAGGTGGCGGCGGACCGAGCGTTCGGCCCGCATGAGTCGCAGGAGATCCTTGTGCACGTGTCCTCAGAAGAACGACGGGAACCGGAAGGCGTCCTTACCAGGACGGAAAGTCCGCCATACCCATATTTGCGCGCCGAGGATGATGGGTGCGAACGGCAGCACCATGACACTGAGCACATTCAGCGTGGCAAGGGGTGCGCTGTGCCCCAGCAGGTACGGCATCGCGCCCACCAGCACCCCCACCGCGGGGATCGCGGCGACCAGCCCCGTCGCGAGCAGCGCCAGGCCCGACCGCGTGGCGCCGAACTCGCCCGGCGTGCGCCAGGCCAGGAACGTCCATCCGTGCAGGGCGAACAGCAGCGTCATCACCACGCCCAGCAGCACGCCGAGCGGGTGGACGGGCGGCGACGCGAACCCGGTGGCCGCCGCGTACAACGTCATCCCCCAGCCGAACGACAACCCCAGCGACCCGAACGCGATCGCCGCGTCCCACAGGCCCCGCCACGCGTAGCCGTCGAGCCTGCGCCGGAACCACAGCCCGGCGTCGCGCACGACCCAGCTCAGCAGCATGGCCACGACCAGCGGGTACAGCCCGAACAGCACCTCGCCCTCCAGCAGCGGGTAGACCCCGACCATTGTCCCGGCGACCGCCACCAGCCACACCTCGTTGGCCAGCACGTACGGCGCCACGGCGGCCACCATGCGGTCCCGGTTCTCCCGCGTCCTGCCGAGCACCGGCAGCAGCAGTCCCACGCCGAGGTCGAAGCCCTCGAGGGCGAAATAGCCGGCCAGCAGCACCGCGAAGAAGACGAACCAGATCACTTCCATGTGTCACGCACTCCTCAGTAGCTCAGGGCGGGGGATCGCGGCTCGTCCACGTCGGCGGCCCCCAGGGCCGTTCCGCGTGGTCCCCGCCTGACGACCCGGGCGATGAGGACGTAGTCGACGAGGGCCAGCAGCCCGAGCACGGCGGTGAAGGCGAGGAGCGAGGTGGTGACCATGCCCGGGGTCAGCCCGGGTGACATGGCGTCGGCCACGGTGAGCCGCTCCCAGATCATCCACGGCTGCCGCCCGACCTCCCTGGCGGCCCAGCCCATGATCGAGACGATGAACGGCAGCGGCGTCATCGCGATCAGGATCGGATGGGTCCAGCGCCACCTCGGCAGTACGCGGACCAGCGGCAGCATCCCGAGCAGCACGACCAGCGCGAGCAGGTGCCCGGCCTCGATCATGAGCGCGAGCGGCAGCGCGGCGCCCACGTCCCCGTCGAACTTGCCTTCGGCGAGCCCGCCGAACTGCGCGTAGCCGAAGCCCAGCGTCACGAAGATCCCGATGGCCGCGGTGTACACGCCCATGCGCATCGACCGGGTGAAGAACTCCAGCTCCTCGGTACGGCGCCGCAACTGGTACGCGCTCGCGCCCACCAGCACCATGCCCCCGGTGAACAGCCCGGCCCCGAGCACGTGCGGGAAGGAGAAGACCAGGGTCTTGTTGGTGAGCAGGGCGCCGAAGTCGGTCAGCATCATCCGGCCGCCGCGCACCACGGCGCCGGCCGGGTTCTGCAGGAAGGAGTTGGCGACCATGATGAAGAACGCGCTGGCGTACGCCGTCAGGGTCACGGCCCAGATGCAGGCCACGTGCGCCCACTTGGGCAGCCGCCCCCACCCGAAGATCCACAGGCCGAGGAACGTGGACTCCAGGAAGAACGCGACCAGGGTCTCCATGGCCAGCGGCGCGCCGAACACGTCGCCCGCGTAGTGGGTCAGCCCGCTCCACGCCAGCCCGAACTGGAACTCCATCACCAGCCCGGTCACGATGCCCAGTGCGTAGTTGACGACGTAGATCTGCCCCCAGAACCGCGTCATCCGCTCGTGCACCGGCCGGCCGGAGGCCGCCCACCGGGTGTGCATGATCGCCACCAGCGGTGCCAGCCCCAGCGTGAGCACGACGAAGAGGAAATGCAGGTTGCTTGTCACCGCGAACTGCGCACGGGCCAGTTCGAGTACGTCCATCACGACTCCGTTGTTGTGCCTGATCCATAGACAGCCTACATGTAGGCAGGCTACATGTAGGCTGTCTATATGAAGGACCGATGTCTAGGATCGGAACCATGAACCCGGACGCGCTACGCGGACACATGGACGCGCTGCTGCTCTCCGTGCTGGAGCGGGAGCCGCTGCACGGCTACGCCATCATCGAGGCGCTGCAGGAACGCAGCGGAGGCGCGCTCAACGTGCCGACGGGCACCGTCTATCCCGCGCTGCGCAGACTGGAGCGCATCGGCTACCTCGCCAGCGAGTGGGCGACGGTGGGCGGGCGCAGGCGCCGCACCTACCGGCTGACCGACGCGGGCAGTAGGCAGCTCGAGGGCGAGCGCTCGGCCTGGCGGGAGTTCACGAGCGTGATCGGCGGCGTGCTCCGCGCGAACGCCGTCGCCCCGGGGTGAGCCGGCGCCTCAGGCGGCGTGCGGGCGCGGGACTCGGGTGATGCGCATGCACCGGGCGGCACAGTAGATCTGCATGCCCCACACGGCCCAGGTCACCAGGTTCGCGAGCAGGGAGGGCAGGGCGGCCAGGGAGTTGGGGTCCTTCGTGCCGTAGGAGAGCATCAGTCCCAGGCCCCCGGTGACCGGCAGCGAGGCCCACACGATCCACCCCAGCGACCTGGTCACGAGCCGGGGCCGGTGCATCCACCGGGCGCCCCTGCTCAGCGCGAACAGCGCGATGCCGCCGTACAGGCCGGTGGCCAGCTGGATGCCGTCGAGCAGCTGCGAGAGCGTGTGATACCACTCCGGCTGGTGGGCCCAGGTGTCGTCGGAGGGCGGGTAGGCACGCCACAGCAGTGACCACATGAGCACCGTGATCGGCAGGCCGGCGAACAGCAGGACACCGAGCCGCCGGCCCGCGGAGGCGGTCAGCTCGGCCTGGTAGCCGGAGGCGATCTCGGCCACCTCCCCGAACTCGGCCACCGCGACCCGCTCCGCCTCCGCCCGCTCCACGCCCTCGGCCTCCAGCGCGTCGGCGGTGTCGGTCAGGCTGTCGCGCGCTTCGACGACCATGTCGCGCTTGAGGCCATGAGGGCCGGCCAGGGCGCGGTCGAGATCTGCCACGTAGTCGTCGATGCGCATGACGCCAAGTCTAGGGAGCGTGAACCCGGGGGCCCATCCGGGACTTCCCCGATGTTGCGCGGGGGCGAGGTTGATATGTAGGAAAAATCCTACGTATAGTGTCCGGCATGCTGATCTCCCTCATCGAGACCGTCACCGTGCCCGTCGCCGACCAGGACCGGGCCCTGGGGTTCTACGGCGGAGTCCTCGGCTTCGAGACGCGCACCGACAACCCGTTCCCGACGGGCCGCTGGCTCACCGTCTCACCCGAAGGCGCAGGGACCACGCTGCTGCTCGCCTCCTGGTTCCCCGAGATGGGGCCGGTCGGCGGCCTGGTGGTCGCCGCGCCCGACCTCGACCCGCCGGCCGCGTGGCTGCGGGGGAACGGTGTCGCCATCGACGGCCCGAGCGACCAGCCGTGGGGCCGCCAGTTGTTGTTCCACGACCCGTACGGCAACGGGTTCGTGGCCGTGCAGGCATGACGCCCGACCACGTGTTCACGGCGCTGGCCAGCCCCGCCAGGCGCGAACTGCTGCGCCTGCTGCGCGACGAGGGCGCCCAGCCCGCGGGCCGGCTGGCCGAGCGTTTCGCCATGAGCAGGCCCAGCGTGTCGGAGCACCTGCGGGTGCTCAGGGACGCGGGGCTGGTGTCGGAGACGCGCAAGGGGCGCGAGCGGCATTACCGGCTGGAGGCGGCGCCGCTCATGGAGATCCGCGACTGGCTCAGCCCGTACGAACGGTTCTGGCGGGAACGGCTCGCCACCCTCACGACCGTGCTCGACGACATGGAGGACGACGATGACCCGCGACACGACGGCTGACAACCCTCGCGCGATCAAGGTCGACCAGATCATCGCCCACCCGCCCGCGAAGGTCTGGCGGGCGCTCACCGAGCCGGAGCTGGTCGCCCGCCGGCCCATGCCCAACGACTTCAAGCCGGAGGTCGGGCACCGGTTCACGTTCACCACGGCCCCCAAGAAGCAGATCGGGTTCGACGGCGTCGTCCACTGCCAGGTGCTGGAGATCCAGGAGCAGCGGCTGCTGAAGCTCAGCTGGAGCGACGGCGGACGCGCCGACTGGACGGTCACCTGGCGGCTCGTGCCCGAGGGCAGGGGCACCCGGCTGTTCATCGACCACGAGGGCTTCGACCCTGACGACGAGCTGCAGCAGCTGTCACGCCGGATCATGGGCGGCGGCTGGCGCAACGCCGTCCTGCGCACCATCGCCGCCGTCGTGGACGAGCTCTGAGCGCCGTCCCTACGGCCACCAGCGGTGGCCGGCCAGGCGACGCATCTCCACGGCGGCGGAGGCGAAGTCGGCGGAGGTGACGTGGTCGTCAGGGGACAGTCCGGCGTAGAGGGCGGCGAGGTGGTCCGGCGTCGCGGCGGGGTCTGCCGCGTGCGGCCCGCGGCGCATGGTGTGCTCGTCGGCCAGCGCGCGGCGGCGGGAGAACCAGCGCACCATCGGCCGGCGCAGGCTCACCCGCACGCCGCGCGGAGTGAGCGAGAACACGCAGTCCTCCACCCGCACGCCGGACGGATGGGCCAGGCCGGCGAACCGGCACGCCGACAGGTCCAGCCCCGACAGCGCCAGGTCGGCGGCCTCGACCCGGCGCAGCGAGGTGAGCGTGGACCTGCCCTTGCCCGTCACGACGGCGGGGCCACGCAGCACCGCGCCCTCCAGGTCGGCCTGCGAGTCGGTCAGCCGCAACGTCGTCGGGCCCGACACCGCCACCCTGCGCAGGTCCACGCCGCACCGGGCGACGACCACGTCGAGCAGGCCGTCGGCGCGGGCCCTGGCCGCCGAGAGCCGGCCGGTGGCCGACAGGTACGCGTCCCCCGCGAAGTGGGCGGCGTCGAAGCCGGCGTTCCCCATGACCTTGCGGAACGACAGCGTACGGCCGAAGCGGGTGCCCCTGAAGGCGGCTCCGCCGCAGAGGCGGGCGCCGTCGAAGGCGGCGTACCCGTCGAACCTGGCCCGTTCGCACGACAGCCCGTGGCCGAACACGGCCTGGCTGAACAGCGCGTCGCGGGACATCAGCGCCCGGTCGAGCGAGACGTGCCCGCGCACGGTGACGCCGTGGAAGGAGAACTCGCGGGCGAACCGGGCGCCGGCCAGCGACACGTTGCCCTCGAACCGGGCGCCGAAGAACGAGGCCAGCCGGTCGAACCTGGCGTCGTCGAGCGACACGTCGCCGGTGAACGTCACGCCCGGCAGCCGGATGTCGCCGGTGAAGCGGGCCCGGTCGAACCGTGCCCGGCCGGGCCTGCCGCCCGCGGCCTCGATGACCCGGGACATCAGGTCGCCGTTGACGGTGGTGCCGCGCAGGTCGAGCAGGCGGCCGGGGCGCAGCGCGGCGAGCGCTTCCGAGAGGTGGTCGGGAGGGAGGTGGGCGAGGCAGTGGCCGGCCGGGCGGACGGCGACCCCGGTGCAGCCGGCGGAATGCGCGCAGGTGACCCAGTCCATGCAGTGGTCATACCCGCGGCGGCCCCATGTCAAGATTAGATGATTTAATGTTCTATCCACTTTTGTGTGGAAAAATGCGGGCTAAATTACCTCTATTGTGCCGGGCATGCGCGCTTTATCCCGAGCATCCCTCACCGCCTTGATCGCGGCGGCCCTCCCCACGTCCCTGCCCGCAGCCCTGCCCGCCGCCCTGCCCGCAGCCCTGCCCGTGGTTCTGTCCGCGGCTCTGTCCGCGGCTCTCCTCACCACGCCGGCTCGGGCCGAGCCGCCCGCCCCCTGTGCCACCACCGCCACGCACCGGATCTCCCAGGTGCAGGGCGAGGGCGACGCCACCCCGCTGGCCGGCCAGACCGTGCGGGTCGAGGGCGTCGTCACCGGTGACTTCCAGCGGACCGACCAGCTCGGCGGCTTCTTCCTCCAGGATCCCCGCCAGGACGCCGACCCGCGGACCTCCGAAGGGCTGTTCGCGTACGCGGGGGAGGCGGTCAAGGACGTCGAACCCGGCGACCGGGTTCTCGTCACCGGCCGGGCCACCGAGTTCAACGGGTGGACGGAGCTGTCACCGGTCACCGCCGTGGACGTGTGCGGCACGGGACGCGTGGCTGCGCGGCCGTACCGGCTGCCCTCCGGCGGGCTGGAGCCCGTCGAGAACATGCTGCTGACGTTCCCGCAGCCGCTCACCGTCACCGAGCACTACAATTTGGGCCGCTACGGCGAGGTCACACTCTCCTCCCAGGGCCGGCTCTTCCAGCCGACCGACCGGCGCGGCGTGGACCCGGCTGCCAACGTCCGCCGGTCGCTGCTCGTCGACGACGGCTCCACCAGGGAGAACCCGGCCACGCTGCCGCCCGTCGTACGGGCCGGCGACGTGGCGAGCGGGCTCACGGGCGTGCTCGGGTACGGCTTCGGCGCGTACCGGCTGCAGCCCACGAAGCCGGTCGCGTACAGAAGCGCCAACCCGCGCCCGCGCAGACCCTCACCGGTGGCCGGGAACGTGAAGGTGGCCTCGTTCAACACCCTCAACTGGTTCACCACGCTCGGCTCGCGCGGCGCCGGCGACGCCGAGGAGCAGCGGCGTCAGCTCGCCAAGCTGGTGGCCGCGCTCAAGGGCATGAACGCCGACGCGGTTGCGCTCATGGAGGTCGAGAACAACGGCCGGACCGCGCTGCAGGCGCTCGTGGACGCCGTCAACGCCGAGGTCGGAGCGGGCACGTACGCCGCGCTCACGCACCCCCACCCGGGCACCGACGCCATCCAGGTGGGCCTGATCTACAAGCCCGCCAGGCTGACCCCGGTGGGGGAGACCAGGGCGTCGCAGGACGCGGTGTTCAGCCGGCCGCCGCTGATCCAGACGTTCCGCGGGAAGGGCGGCGGCCGGCCGTTCACGCTGGTGGTCAACCACCTCAAGTCGAAGGGCAGCTGCCCCTCCAGCGGCCCCGACGCCGACCAGGGTGACGGTCAGGGCTGCTGGAACGCCACCCGCGTCGCCCAGGCCGAGGCGCTGCTCGGCATCGTCGCGGACCTGCCGGGACCGATCGTGCTCGGCGACCTCAACGCCTACGGCGAGGAGGACCCGATCAGGACCCTTGAGAGGGGCGGTCTGGCCAGCGTGACCAAGAGGTTCGTCCCCGCGCCGCAGCGCTACAGCTACGTCTTCGACGGGCTCGCGGGCGAACTGGACCACGTGCTCGTCGGCAGGGAACTGCGGGGGCGCGTGACAGGCGCGACCATCTGGCACGTCAACGCCGACGAGCCGCGCATCCGCGACTACAACACCGAGTTCAACCCGCCGGACCTCTACCGGCCTGACGCCTACCGCTCCTCCGACCACGACCCGGTGATCGCAGGGCTGACCCTGCCCGGCGGAAGGTAGACAGTGGAAAGGGGACAGTCGTCAGTAAGATCCCCTTCCGTTGAGATCACGACTCATCACACAGCTGGAAAGGGGGACGGGACAAGGGCCTGATGCCGCCCGGTGCCCTGGCGAGGCCGTATGATCGCGGTCGCCGGTCCGCACATGGTGCCCTTCGGCCGGTTGGGGCGCCGGGCCGAGGAGCCCGCCTTCAACCACATCTGGGACCGGGCGGGCAAGGACATCGAACGGGTCATGCTGCCTCTCACCGTGGTGGAGTTCGCTCTGGCGTAGGGCCGGAATCACCGGGCAGGGTATTGAGTTCTAACGGTCACAGACGTAACGACGAACGAGGAGCCTCTTGTGGCGACCATCGAAGTGACAGAGAAGACCTTCAACGACATCGCCGACAAGGGGATCGTCCTGCTCGACTTCTGGGCCGAATGGTGCCCGCCCTGCAAGAAGTTCGGGCCGATCTTCGAGAAGGCGTCGGAGAAGCACGAGGACATCACGTTCGGGAAGATCGACACTGATGCGGAGCAAGGGCTGGCGCAGGGTTTCGACATCACCTCGATCCCCACGCTGATGGCCATCCGCGACGGCATCGTGGTCTTCGCCCAGGCGGGCGCCATCCCGGCCCCCGCGCTGGAAGACCTGATCAGGCAGGTTCGGGCGCTCGACATGGACGCCATCAGGGCGGAGCTCAACGAGGAGCTGAAGAACGCCCAGAAGAACTGACCCTGGCGAGCCCTGCCGGTCACGGCGGGGCTCTCGCGTGATCGCCCTCAGGGCTTGCGGCCGACTCCCACGTACCCGAACGTGATGCCCTTGCCCGGGTCGCCCGGATCGTCCGTGCGCCAGTCGTACGGGTGCACCAGGCCGGGCTCGGCCAGCTCGTACCCGTCGAAGAAGCGCTCGATCTCCTCCCGGGTGCGCAAGTTCAGCGCGGCCGTGGCCTTGCGGTATACCTCCAGGGCCTGCGGGGTGATGTCGGGCCTGGGGTCCACGGCGTGGCTGATGACCAGGTGGCTGCCGGGCGCGCTGGCGTCCCGCAGCCTCGTCACCACCCTGTGGGCGAGGTCGTCGGGGACGAAGTGCAGCACGGTCAGCATCAGGAACGCCACCGGGCGGTCGAAGTCCACCAGGCCGTCCAGCCTGTCCAGCAGCGCGTCGGGCTCGCGTACGTCCGCCTGGAGGAAGTCCACGTTGTCGCGGCGGGCCAGCAGCGCCCTGCCGTGCACGCACACCACGGCGTCGTAGTCGACGTACACGACACGCGCCTCCGTGGCGATCTCGTGCGTGTTGCCCTGGGTCGGCAGGCCGGCTCCGAGGTCGACGATCTGCCGCGCGCCCTCGTCCACGAGATGGCGTACGGCGCGGCGCAGGAACGCCCGGTTCGACCGGGCGGCCTCCTTGGTGTGGGGGAAGGTCTTGAGGATCTGCTCCGCCGCTGCACGGTCGGCCGCGAAATTGTCCTTGCCGTCGAGAAAGTAGTCATACATTCGCGCGACGTTAGGGACGTTGGGGTCGACCCCCTCGGGGGCATCATCCACGTTTTTCTCCCGATAATTCGCCCTGTTTGCGGCGATCATAGCGGGGTAAACCGCCAAAATCTCCAGAAAAGGTGATGACGGAGAGCGCCATTGAGACGCACATCACGTTCTGTGACCTGCGTGGCCGCGTGGTGAACAGCGGAAGGCCCGGCCGCCCCGCACGAGGACGAACCGGGCCGTACGTGTCCGGACCCGAAAGGGAGGGACACAGGTTCAGAGGGGTCAGCCGCGGTAGAGCTCGGCCACCTGGAAGGCGAGGTCGAGCGACTGGCCGCGGTTGAGCCGCGGGTCGCAGGCCGTCTCGTAGCGGGTGGCGAGATCGGTCTCGCCGATCTCGTGGCCCCCGCCCACGCACTCGGTCACGTCGTCGCCGGTGAACTCGATGTGAATGCCGCCGGGGTGCGTGCCGAGCGACCTGTGCACCTCGAAGAAACCGGCCACCTCGTCGAGCACGTCGTCGACCCGCCGCGTCTTGTGGCCGCTCGGCGCCTCGAACGTGTTGCCGTGCATCGGGTCGCAGATCCAGGCCACCCTGGCACCGGTCGCGCTGACCTCCTTGACCAGCGCGGGCAGCGTATCGCGGATCTTGGAGGCGCCCATCCGGGTGATGAACGTGAGCCGGCCCGCCTCGTTGCCGGGGTTGAGCTTCTCCACCAGCGAGACCGCCTCCTCGGGCGTCGTCGAGGGGCCGAGCTTCACGCCGATCGGGTTGCGGATGCACGAGAAGAAGTCGACGTGCGCGCCGTCGAGCTGGCGGGTGCGCTCGCCGATCCAGACCATGTGCGCCGAGACGTCGTAGGGCAGCCCGGTGCGGGAGTCGATGCGGGTCAGGGCGCGGTCGTAGTCGAGGATGAGTGCCTCGTGCGAGGAGTAGAACTCCACCGTGTGGAACTCCTCGGGATCGGCCCCGCAGGCCCGCATGAACGCCAGCGCCTGGTCGATCTCCCTGGCCAGCTTCTCGTAGCGGCGCCCGGCCGGGGACTCGGCGACGAAGTCCTGGTTCCAGGCGTGCACCTGGCGCAGGTCGGCGTAGCCGCCCTTGGTGAAGGCGCGCGCGAGATTGAGCGTCACCGCCGAGGAGTGGTAGGCCTTGAGCAGCCGCCACGGGTCGGGCCTGCGGGCCTCCGGGGTGAACTCGAAGCCGTTGACCATGTCACCGCGGTAGGCGGGCAGCTCCACGCCGTCGCGGATCTCGGTGCCCTTGGAGCGCGGCTTGGCGAACTGCCCCGCGACCCGGCCGATCTTGACGACCGGCACCTTGCCCGCGTAGGTCAGTACGATCGCCATCTGCAGCAGTGTCTTGAGCTTGTTGCGCACGTTGTCGGCGGTGGCGCCGGCGAACGTCTCGGCGCAGTCGCCGCCCTGCAGGACGAAGGCCTCGCCGCGGGCCACGGCGGCCAGCTGGTCCTTCAGCTGGTCGCACTCGCCCGCGAAGACGAGTGGGGGCAGGCCGCCGAGCTCGGCGACGACCTTGTCGAGCTCACCGGGGTCGGGCCAGTCAGGCTGCTGCGCCGCGGGGAGGGCTCGCCAGGAATCGAGATCCACGAGATTGCTGCTCACGAGATACGAGGGTATTCCACTGGGTCACCCCTACCGACCCCATTGTCCACGTTGTGAGAAGGCAGTTATCCGGATGCGGGCTCAGGACGGCGGGCTTTCCCTGACGTTCACGTGCTCGGGACGCACACCGAACCCGATGAACCGCGGGATCAGCCGGTTGACCAGCGGAACCTTCGTCAGGTCGCGGGGCAGGACCGACGGGTCGAACCGGCTCGACAAAGCGGGACGGATCACCAGATTGTGCACCACCCGCTGGGCCGTCTGAGTCACCCTGGTCGGCGTCATCCGCCTCCTCTGCAGCAGGTGCAATGTTTGCTCGGGGATCGGCGCGCCGGACCTGAGCGAACCGGCCAGCAGGTTGGCGGCGGCCACCGCGTCCTGGACGGCCAGGTTGATGCCCACCCCGAACACCGGCGACATGGCGTGCGCGGCGTCGCCGATGCACAGAAGTCCCGGCCGATGCCAGCCGCGCAGCCGGTTGAGCGCGACCGTGAGCACGCTCACGTCGTCGTAGCCGCGGATTTCGCCCGTCCGGTCCGCCAGCCACGGCAGCAGCCTGGCCACCGGCTCGCGCAGAGCGTCGATGCCGCCGCTCACGAGCGCCGAGAATCCGCCCTTGGGGATGACGTACGCCAGCTGCCAGTACGTCTCCCGGTTGATCGCCACCATCATGGCGCCGCTCGAGATCCGCAGGAACGTGTCGTCACGGTCCCCGTCGTTCCTGGGCAGCGCGAACCAGACCACGTCCATCGGCGCCCTGAGATCCTCGGGCACGAGGCCGGCCCGCTCGCGCAGGATCGAGGAACGCCCGTCGGAGGCCACGGTCAGGGCCGCCCTGATCTCGTGCTCGCCCGACCCGTCGCGGTAGCGGAGCCCGCGCACGGCGCCGTCCTCGCGGATCAGGTCGTACGCCTCGGAGTTCATCAGCAGCCGGAAATTCGGGTATGTCCCGGCCGCCGACGTGACGAGGCTGAGGAAGTCCCATTGCGGGACGAACGCGATGTAGTCGTATTTACCGGGCAGGCCGCGCAGGTTCGCCAGCCTGATCTCGCCGGTGTCGGTGACGATGCCGACCTCGTACGCCTTCCTGTGGGGCAGCCGCAGGAAATCCCGCGCCAGTCCCAGCTCGTCGAGCACCTGCAGGGTCGACGGGTGGATCGTGTCGCCCCTGAAGTCGCGCAGGAAGTCGCCGTGCTTCTCCAGCAGCGTCACCTCGACACCCGCCCTGGCCAGCACGAGCGCGAGGACCGCACCCGCCGGCCCGCCGCCCGCTATCACACATCCCATGAACCTCACCCAGTGAACTCGACAAGCCGGGGTCCCGGGCATCCGACATGCCCGGAGATCCGAAGTACATGCGTGAGCCGTCCACCGTAGTCCTCCTCCCCGCGCCCGCGGGCGGCCCCACGGCCAGGGCTCTCCAGCGAAGGAGGAACCGATGAACGACGACCCCCACGACCCCCACGCCCTTGCCGGCACCTACGCCGCGCACGCGCTGCCGTACGTCGAGCAACTCCTGTTCGAGGACCACCTGCGCGGATGCTTCGGATGTGAGGCGGAGGTGCGGCGCATGCGTGAGACGCTCGCCGGCCTCGCGGACGCGGCGGCCGTCCCCCCACCCGCCACCCTGCGC